>JAAYXS010000389.1 GCA_012515775.1 Phycisphaerae bacterium | reverse complement strand
GCTACATAGAGCAGTCGTTGCTCTGGGACCAGAAGACCGGTCCTTGCGCCGGGTGCGGTCGGCAGCGAGTCGCTTTTGACGCAGCCATTCTGGGCACAATCGAAAACGTCCACTTGTCCGTCGCCGCCGATTACGTACAGCCGGCGGGAAAGCGGATCGAGGAACATATCGTCTGCATCGCCGCTGCATTCGGCGGCAAAAACCTGGCGCCCGCTGTTGGGGTCCAGCGCTATCAGTTGTGCCGGGCGGCGACAGACTATATACACAAGTTTGTGCTCAGCGTCGTAAGCCATGGGGTGGTTCAGCCCGCTACCTTCCAGTTCCCACATGCTGACCACTTGTTTGGAGGTGACGTCTGCCACGGCCACCCGTCCCCCGCCCAGAAGCCAGTTGCCGGGCAGGTTAATGAAAACGCGCGAGCTGTCCGGATCGAGCTGGAATGAAGCCGGGTGTGACTTGAGCGGGATTTGGGCCGCCGGGTTGAGTGAGCGCGGCTGGAGGAGGGTCAGCGCACTCCCGTAGCCCACCAGCAGTTGACCGGTGCGGTCATTCAGCAATAGGTGGTCAGCCTTGTCTCCCAGCTTCCGCGTGCTTCTTTCCTCCAGCGTACGGGTGTCGTAGGCGCGTACGGTGCCATCGCCGGCGCACGTCGCGACCACGAGCCCGCTATCGGGCACTATCACCAGGCCACGTGGTCGCTTCAAACCGCTGATGCTGGCAACGCGCTGGCCCGCGGCCAGGTCGATTACCTCCAGCGAGCCGTGGGCATAAGCGGCAACAAACAGGCGTTGCGTCCGGGCGTCGAGCGTCAGGTGAGCCAGGTGCCCGTCAACCTTGGGCAGCGGGATCGATCGTCGCAGAAGTGGCGGCGCGGCCGAAGATTCAGCGAGCATCAGCAGCGTCGCCAGGGGTAGAAGAAGGTAACGGAGCCTCACTACGCACCTCGCCGGGTCGAAAAGTGCGGGTTCGCCGAGTCGCAGCACTCGGCACGACGGCTCCATTATCGTGTTCGCGACCGGCTTGGCTACGGGACGCGCACCGGTTTCTCTAAATGCGCGACCAACTCGGTTGGGACAGCTCCGGGCCGGGCGCGCTCCGGGCTCGGGTGTGGCTGGGCGAAAAACAGCGCCAGTTGCACGGCCGAAAGCTGGAATTGATGGTTTAACGAATCATCGTAGCCGGCCAGCAGCTTGCGCGGGTCGATCGACAAAATGGAGTTCAGCATGTCCAGGCCGCGCTCGCTGGCGGCCGCCTGGGCGCGAAGCTCGGCCCAGCGCGGCGAGTGCATCTGCAACAGGCGGAAGTTCACCCAGGATTCGTCAACGAACCACGGCTGACCTCGAGTCGGCGGCGGTGCGGTGCGCCGCAGCCAGCGTCCCAGATTGTGCAGCCGAAGCTGCAGACGCGTGCGCCACCAGCCGCTATTGGCGGGAATGGCCGTGTTCGCGTTTTCGATGTCAGCCAGCGGCCCGCAGACGACTGAAAATGCGGGCACGGCCAGCCGGTCCATCAGCTTCGGTAGGAGGGGCGCCGTCCGCCCGACTTCCACTATGTCGCGATACAGAAACAGCTCGTCGGCCGGGAACAGCCGCACGTTGCTGGCGTAGTAGTTTCCGGCCATGGCGCGGCTGAAGGGATAGAAGGTGAGCCACTCGCGCGCGCTATCCGGCCGCAGGTCCTCCAACTGGGCGAGGCGTGCGGCGCGACGCTCGCGGATCGCGTCCCGGATGGCGGGGCGAAAGGCGTGCATTACGGTTGGGCGCCCGGGGGCGGTCCAATCATAGCGCGGCTTGCAGCAGCGCTCGCGCAGGGCGCGGGGTACGCCGGCCCGGCCCAGCGAGTAACCGCGCGTGGAATCGGGGCTGAAATAGCCCTTCAGCAGGGCATCGGAGTAAATTCCGCTCAAAACCAGTTCGTACGCCTTGCACATGCCTATGTCCGCCAGGGCAAAACCGTGGGCGTGCTGGGCTTGGTGCTCGGCGCCGAAGAACGCGAGTTCGCGCGGCACTATGGTGGCGTAAAAGTCGGGACTGCGCTGGATTGGCAGATGGGGTACTGCGGCGCAGCGGGCCACCAGATTCGCCACGCCGAATTCGTAGTTCCCGTGATCGATGTACGTGATTGCCGCGGCCCGCTTCACGGGCGGAATCACGGCCAGAACGGTACGGGAGTCGAAGCCGCCGCTGAGGGTGACGGCGACCCGCTGGACTCCGCGAGTCAGTTCGACGCCGGCGGTGCGCAAGGCGGCCACCAATTGTTCGCGCAGGCCGGCGAGCGACGGGTAGCGGTCGGGCTCGCTCGGCGTCCACAGGCACTGCTCGACGTGGTCGACGCATCCGGCCCGGGCCACGAATTCGTGGAAGCAGCCGGGCGAGAGTTCCTGCATTCCGCGGCGCGTGGTATAGGGGAACATGGGTGCGTAGCGCAGCATGATTTCGGCCAGCGAGGCGCGGTCGAAATCGTTCTCGCGGCCGGCAGCGCGGGCCACCAGTTCCGGCAGACTGCCGATCGCCCGCAGTTGTCCCTTGTGATCACGAGCCGCGTAGACGGAGTACGCGCCCATGCGATCGGTCAGGAGAATTACGCCTTCCGGACCACAACGTCCGATGGCGAAGATGCCGGTCAAGTTTTCGTAGCGACGTTCGGCTTCGAGGCCCTCTATCCAGCCTGCCAGCGCTTGCGTGAAGCCGTGCGGGCCGTCCAGCTCGTGCGTGACCCCAATAATGCGCGGACGGCCGAGCGCGAAGTACGTGTGCCCGTTGCTGACGTACGGTCGATAGCCGAAACAGCGCGACTGCTGGATGCTGATGCTGCCCCAGCCGTGCTCAAAGTGCTCGACTGCCAAGTCACCCATGTACTCGCGGCCACGCATGACATTGGCGACCGTTTCAGGACTCAAGCCGGAGCCGAATTGGATTAGAAAGTCGCTCATGGCATTCTCGCAGAACTCAGACACTGGAAGCCGAAAACGCCGCCTGAGGGCGGCGCAGCAGGGCGCGCCCCAACTCGCGGATTTCGCCCAGCGCGCGGCGACCCTCTCGAGTCAGCCAAAGAA
The DNA here is from genome assembly GCA_012515775.1 of Phycisphaerae bacterium. GTDB lineage: Bacteria > Planctomycetota > Phycisphaerae > UBA1845 > Fen-1342 > JAAYXS01. Next base: position 496 of record JAAYXS010000389.1, on the reverse strand, counting down.
CACAGCCGGAGATGGCCAACGCCGCCAGTCCCGCTAATAGCAGGCGCACCACGTCCGGGAAGTCCGCCAGTACCCGGCTTATGAGCGTCAGGCCGGCCAGGCTGCTGACCGCCACGCACGCCGGTAGGCTCACGGCTCGGTACAGCTCGCCGGTCCGCACCGCGCCGCGCCGCCCGGCCAGCCAAAACAGGATCGGAAGCTGAACGTAATAGCGCACTGACACGGCCACCGCAATTCCCATCATGCCCCAGGGCACGCCTGCAAAAACAGAGGCCACTTTGAAAACCAAGTCGAGCGCATGCCAATGCAGCAGTTCACGCGTCCGGTTCTGCGAGATGAACACCCAGCCGATCGCGTTCCAGACCGGGAGCAGGAGCGCGGCAAACCCGAGTACGCCGAATAGCGGTCCGGCCGCGGCCCACGACGGTCCGAGCACGACTCGGATTACCGTTGAGGCGTTCACGATCAGGATCGGGACCAGGACGGCCGTTACGAG
>JAAYXS010000388.1 GCA_012515775.1 Phycisphaerae bacterium | reverse complement strand
TGGAATACTCCCCGTGGGCGCTTGCGGCGTTCAATGGCGGATTGGTCGCTGCCGGTGCATGCACCAGCGGTGGGCCGCCCTGCGAGTACATTGTTCACTGGGATGGCAGCAGTTGGCAGGGCTTCAGCTCCGGCGTCGACGGCGCAGTGAGCAACCTGGCCGTGTATCATGGCGAACTCGTCGCGACCGGCTCATTTTGGCGGGCGGGTCCGGGCTTTTCGGCCGGATGGGCCTGGTGGGTCTGCGGGGGACCGGGCGATCTCACGGGCGACGGTGCTGTCCGCGACGATGATTTCGCAATCTTTGCCGCCTGCCTCGCAGGACCTGACGTTAGCGTTTCCCCGCCCGGCAGCGCGGAGGACTATTTCGTACAGGCTGACCTCGATGCCGGTGGGGATGTAGACCTGGCCGACTTTGCCGTGTTTCAGGCTGCGTTCGAGCAGACTGAAGATTAGCATCCGGAATACACAAGGAAGCGCATCACGGTCGCGCTATGTGAGTACAGAGGTGCGACTGCCTACAGCGTGGCTATCAAGGACATCTGACAATGTTAGTAGCAGCTCCCGCGCCAACAACAACCGGCACGTTTGTCGGTCGTAACGAATACCCGCTGCTCATTGCCGTGACCGGCCATCGTGACCTGCGGGACGAAGACCACGACCAACTCAAACAGACTTTTCGGTCGCTGTTGAGTGCGCTCTGCAAACGCTGGCGCGCTCTAAACGGGCCGGCACAAGCGCCCATCGTCGTAATGAGCGGCCTCGCCGAGGGGGCCGATCAGTTGGCGGCGGAGGTCGTGCTCGAACTGGCGCACACTCACTCCGGGCTGCAACTGGCGGCCGTTCTGCCAATGCCGGTGGACGAATATCGAGCGACGTTGGAGACTGAAGCCTCTCGCGCCAAATTCGATGAGCTCCATGAGAAAGCCGCTCTCCGTCGCGTCCTTCCGACTCCGCCCGGGCAGGACTCCGATCATTCGCCCACGACGTATGAAGCTGCGTACGAGCAATTGGGCCTGTTCCTCGCCGAACAGAGTTTTCTGCTGTTCGCGTTCTGGGATGGCGTCGATACTCACAAGCCAGGCGGCACGGCACATGTCGTCGCCATGAAACGCCAGGGAGGCTCCGCCTGGTCTGGGCGGCCGAGCGCCCTGTTCGAGCGCCCGTGCGGCGCGACAGTCCAAATCGTTACGCCGCGCCGTTCGAATCGCGCAATCGCGCATCCCTTTCAAGTGCGCCTCCTGCTGGAGGAAGACCAAGTAGTCATCCGCCAGCCGCAGGGTCTTTTGCGGCAGCCGCGGGTCGCGGGCACGATGGATGCGCTGGCCGGCTGCAATCGCGGGGCCGCAACCCTGCCGGAGAATTCGTCCGGCGCTTTGCGGATGGCCAGGGAGGGCTTGCTGCCGACGAGTGAGCCGGTCGACGCATTCACCGAAAGCCTCTGCCAGCGCTACGCCGTGGCGGACGTCCTGGCAACGCAGTGTCAGAAGCGCGGGGTGCGGCTGATTCGGGCGTACGCAGTACTCGTGCTCCTGACGGCCATGCTGCTCGGGGTGATCTACTATTTTCCGCCGCTGAAGCCGCGGCCGGGCAGCGCGGCACCGACGGCGAGTTCACCTGCGGCCAGTTCGCTGCACACGGCAACGCTACCGCCTGACCGCAATAGCCCGACGCAGTCGCGCTACGCGCAATGGCGTAATCTGCTGCGGAAAGATCCCGCGGCGGTGATGGCATATATGCTGGTGGTGTTGGCTATCTTCCTTCTGTATTCACTCACCTCGCAAAGGAATGTCACGCGCCGCTTTGCGAACTTCCGCGGGCTGGCTGAGGGCCTGCGTGTCCAGGTGTTCTGGCGACTGGCCGGGCTGTCGCACCGCGTGGCGGATCACTATCAAAGCCATCAAGTGGAAGAACTGGAGTGGCTGCGGGTGGCATTGAAAACCGTCTACCTGGACGACACAGGGGTCCCTTCGCCCAACATCCACGTGGTTCGTTCCCTCTGGGTGCACGGACAGCACGCCTGGCTGAAACGCAAAATTGCCACCCTGCGTGCTGCCGACCGGCGCCTGGGGGTTGCGTTTTGGGTGCTATTAGGGCCCGCAGCGCCCTGGGCCTTGCTGAAGGTCCTGAACGAGGCCTTTCCGCAATGGTGCGGCGTACCCAGCATCGACGGGTCCTGGTCGGGACTCAGCCTCGGCCTCTCATTTGGCATGCTGGCCCTGAGTTGGGCTTCGGCCGCATTCATGGTTGTAGCGACGTATCGCAAGCTGCGCGGCTTCGGCCAGATTGCCGCCCGATATGAGCGTCTTCTTCCTTTGTACCGCGCGGCACGCCGCAAGACCGATCCGCTGGAAGCTGAGGATGCAGACGACCAAGTCCAGGCAACTGTTCTCGAGTTGGGCAAGCATGCCTTGGCGGAGAACGCCGACTGGCTGCTGCTGCAAAAGGACGTGCGTTTTGAGCCGCCGAAGGGTTAAGTCGCGCGACGCCGCACTTCGCATCCTTCGGCTCTAAACCCCGCCCGCCCGGACTTGCCGCCTAGCCTTGCACCCTGGCTGGTGGCTCCGCCCCCCTGCCGCGGGGCCGCCGGTCCCAGACGCTTTTGCGCTTGTTCGCTGGCCCGGTCTGCCCTGGCTGGTTAGACTCCCCGCCTGAAAAGGTTTCCGCCCGTAGAGGCGACGGAGTAAAGTTGCATGAAAGTTCACGAATATCAGGCCCGAGCGCTGCTGCGCGATGCGGGCATTCCCGTTCCTGCGTCCGAAGTCATCACCACCGGCGAGCAGGCCGCGGAGGCCTTCCGCCGTCTGGGCGCCGAAACGGTGGTGGTTAAGGCCCAGGTGCACGCCGGCGGCCGCGGCAAGGCCGGCTACGTGCAGCTCGTGCGCTCGGCGAATGAGGCGGTCTGCCACGCCCGGCGCATGTTCGCCGAGCCCATGGTTTCCAAGCAGACCGGGCCGCAGGGCGTCCGCGTGCGCAAGATTTTGCTGGCCAAGGCAGTCGACATCGCCAAGGAGTATTACCTGGGCGTGGTGGTCGATCGCGCCCGCCGCGTGCCGGTCATGATGGCCAGCGCCGAAGGCGGCGTGGAGATCGAAGAAGTCGCGGCCCGCAACCCGGACGCGATCAAGAAAGCCTGGTTCCACCCGCACCTTGGCTTCCAGCAGTTCCAGGCCAACGCCCTGGCGGCGGCGATCGGCTTCACCGGCCTGCGGGCCAAGGTGGTCGCGGACATCATGATGAAGCTGGCCCGCCTTTTCCTCGAAAAGGACTGCTCGCTGGCCGAAATTAACCCGCTCGTCCAGACGATCGACGGCGAGGTCATGGCCATCGACGCCAAGTTCAACTTCGACGACAACGCCCTGCTGCGGCACGAGGACATCGCCGCCCTGTTCGACGCTTCGGAGGAAAACCCGGCCGAGCTGCGGGCGAACGAGGCCAATCTGACTTACATCGCCCTGGAAGGTAACATCGGCTGCGTGGTCAACGGAGCCGGCCTGGCGATGGCCACCATGGACATCATCAAGCTCCACGGCGGCGAGCCGGCCAACTTCCTGGACGTGGGCGGCAGCGTCACGCCCGAAGCGGCGGTCGAGGCGTTCCGCATCATCCTGGAGGACCCGAAGGTCAAGGCGATCCTGGTGAACATCTTCGGCGGCATCGCCAAGTGCGACGTGATCGCCGACGCGCTGATCAAGGCCGCGCGCGAAGTGGGCTTCAACGTGCCGGTGGTCGTGCGGCTGGAAGGCACGAACGTCGACAGAGCCCGCGAGATGCTCAAGGCGGCCAACATTCCGCAGCTTGTGCCGGCGTCGGATCTGACGGATGCCGCCAAGCGCGTCTGCGCCGCGGTATAGCCTTGATTGCCCGCTAACTGGAGCAGTGCGCGTGACGAGGCCGCGGTGCGGCTCGTCGAAGCACTGGAGAACACGGTTGATCCCGCCGGAAGCCGATGAATGAGCGCTACGAGTCAGATCAGCCTGATTGAGCGGTTCACGTCGTCGCGCGTACTACTGGTCGGCGACTTCATGCTTGACCGCTACGTTTTCGGCGATGCCGAGCGCATCAGCCCGGAAGCGCCCGTGCCCGTGCTGCGCGTGATCGAGCGGCAGGACCGCGTGGGCGGGGCCGGCTCGGTGGCGCTCAATGTCGTCGCGCTGGGCGG
>JAAYXS010000387.1 GCA_012515775.1 Phycisphaerae bacterium | reverse complement strand
GGCCTGTTCCGCGGTGCGGTTCCAGCCGATGTTGGGCTTGACCCAGACGACGTCGCCTTTTTTTACGAAGCGCTGCATTCCGCCGAGTTCGGCGAGGGCCTTTTCGGTCAGGCGTGCGGCGGGGCTCTTCTCGCCCACCGCGTCCGCGGTCGACATCTCGCCCTTGAAGCGGACGATGGTCATATCCAGGGGCCGGTCGCCACCCCCAGCGGCAGGCTGCTGGCCGGCCGGAGCGGGTTGTCCCCAAGCCAGCTTGCGTGTCCCAAGCGCGGCGACGCCCAACACGGCTGAACGGACGAGGAACTCTCTGCGAGACTGCTCGGGCATGGCTGAACCTCCGGCTCCGAACTTCGGCTGTGAGGTTTTTACCACGGCGACCGGGCTGCCCGCAACCGAAATCCAGACGGTATCAGAGCAGAGCCGGGGCGGTGCGGCCCAAAAGAGCAGAGCCGGGGCGTGCCGCCCCGGAATGTCGCCAACAATCGCCACACCATCGCAAACCGCGCCCGGGCGCCAGAGTGATAAAGTGATAAGGTGATAGAGTGATAAGGGGTTGCGCAGATCGCCCTTTATCACCCTATCACTTTATCACCTTTCACGCCGTCACGGGGCACACGGCCCCCGGCATGGCCAATTGCGCTCTACTGCCTAGCGGCATGCCACTTGCGGTTCAGGAATGTGGCGGCCTGCGACAGCCAGGCCGTGTCGGGGGCGGCGTAGGGGCGGAATTTCTCAAACAGGCCGTGTTCTTCGCTGTAGAGCAAGGCGCGGTAGAAGCCCAGGCGGTTTGCGTCCAGCGTATCGATCAGGTGGCTGGAATCGGCGGCGCTCATCTGGAACAGGACGCGGTAGTCGAACTCGCCGACCGACTGCCGCTCTAGCGTGCGCTCGAGCGTGGCCAGCGTGTCCGACCAGGCCACGATGTGCACACCCACCGGCGGCCCCTCGCGCAGCAGCTCCGCGAATTGCTTGTCGGGCGCCGGGGGCTGGTCCTCCCGGTCGACGGAGAAGCTGAACTCTTCCTCACGCCGCCGCAGCATGCGGTAACGTTGCAGGCCGAAGATGAACAGGAAAACGGCCGGGGCGCTCAGATCGTCGGCTTGCACGCGGCGCTGCGTTTCGGCGGTCAACTCGCCAATGGCGGCCGCGACATCGCGCCAGGCGACGAAGCGCGTCTCGTGCGGCAACGCGGCCGCGACTTCACGCAACTCCGTGACGGGTTGGCCCTTGGCGCCCGGGACGTTCGCGGCGCCGGTCACGCTACTTGCGCCGGTCAGGGCGCCAGCGCCGGACGAGCTTGTGCCCAAGGCGTCTTGGCGTTCTGAAGGTGTGCCGGTCGACTCGCTCTCCGCACGCTCCTCGGTCGCCGGGCGCACGTCCAGGACGACGAAACGAGCCGCTTGCGGCGGCAGTTGGGCGGCCAGCGAAACCATTGTGGAAGCCATCAGTGCGAGCGCGGCGTCGTCGCGCTGGCCGACGATCAACACGTTGTCGCCGCTCTGACGGCGGAAGACTGCGGCGGTCGGGTCTTTGATGGCCACCGCTTCACCGAGCCACGCTTGCGGGGCAAGTGTGGCCATGGCGCCGGCCTCTCGCCCATGTGCCGCGGCGGCAGCCGGCGATTCCAGCAGCCGCGCCAGCAAACGGTTCTGGCGAATGTCGGCCGGGGAGTTGCCCTCGAAGACGATCGCCGGCTCTCGCACCCAAAAGCGGGCACCCTTCGGCTCGCCGGCCGCCGGCTTGGCTGCAGAAGCGCGGGCCAAAGCAATGACGCGTTCCAAGTGCGTGTTGCGGACTTCATCCGGCAGGAACGCGACTTGAAACGGGCTGTTGCCGGCGACCAGGCCACCCGCGTCGTTGTAGATGGCTTCGCCCGGCCGCGACAGCAGGCGGGCCGCGACGTTTGTGTCGTCCAGGATGAGCTGTGAGTCGGCCTCGGAGCACTGCAGCGCGATGCGAACCGCCATCTGGCCGACGGTGCTGCGGGCCAGGCCGGTCGAGCCGCCCAACGTTTGCGAGCCGAGTATCACGTGGATGCCGAAGGCGCGGCCTTGGCGCACCAGCCGGTCGAGCAGCACGCCGGCATCGTGTGAGAGTCGGTCATCCTCCGTGAAGAAGACCTGGAACTCATCGACGATCAGCAGCGTGCGCGGCAGCACCGCCTTTGTTACCTGGCGGTAGGCCGGCAAGTCCTGCACGCCGGCCGCGCGGAACAGCTCGCCGCGGCGCGATAATTCCGCATCGATGCGCTGCAGCACGCTGACGCCGAACTCGCGATCGCTCTCGATCGCGACCGCGCGGGCATGCGGCAACGGCTGCGTGACGTATACCTTGAATTCGACGCCCTTCTTGAAGTCGACGAGGTAGAACTCGACTTCGTCCGGGCTGTACCACAGGGCCAGGTTCGTAATGATGACGTGCAGCAGGTTCGACTTGCCCGAACCGGTTTTGCCGGCGATCAGGGCGTGCTGAGCCAAACCGCGGCCGAGACGCAGATGTTGCAAGCGCACCGCGCCGGCGTTTCCGAGCGGAACGGCGACCTCGTTGCGGGCGTCGGCGGACCACAGTTGCGCGGGGGGCGGCACGATCGAGTCAAACG
>JAAYXS010000055.1 GCA_012515775.1 Phycisphaerae bacterium | reverse complement strand
TGGTCGATATCCACGGTGATCGCGGTCTTGCGTTTCTCCTCCACTACCGCGAAACCGGCGGTAATCACTACCTGGAGCGACTTATTCCCCTTCGTGCTGACTGTTGCCTCGAGTATGCGCGAGTCAAAAGCAGCCTGGTAGAGCGCCTCGCCGTCGCGGTCCTTGACCATGACACCGATATCCGTCGTGCGCGCGTAGTTCTCAGGCGTCATCTCCAAGCGCAGGCGAACGCGGTTGAAGCGCTCGTCCAGCGTCAGATCGTACGTCAGCTCGTCGTGGCGCCCTTCAAATTCAGCGTCCTTGTGCAGACGCCAACCCTCGATCTGCCCGTCGGCCGTGGTCGCCAGCGGCCGGGTGAACAGGTTGGTTACCGTGATCTGGCCCTTCGGCCTGCTCTTGTCGGCCTCGGTTATGCGTGGCGGATTCGCGTGCAGCCCGAAGAAGCGTACGCCCAGGTTATAGGGCCATTCGCGGTCCGGGCGATCGGCGTGCACGTCCACCTCCCACACGCCAGGCGTCAGTTCGTCCGTAAAGGACCATTCGGCCTCGCGCGTCCCGGCCTCCGTATCCAGTTGCCTGCCGCGCGCGCGGAACTCGCGGCCGCGCGGATCGTACACGCGGTCAAAGCTGGCCCTGCTGACTTTGCCCTCCGGCGCGCTCAGGCGTAAGTGCATGCCCGACGCGCCCGGCGGAACCTCCAGGAAATAGCGTTGCGGGTTCCAGCCTTTAACCGACTGATTTTCGAAAGTTTTGATGTAGTTCTCGTCCGCGCTGAAGCGGTAAGGCACAACGACCGTGTTGAGCAGCCGGAATGCCACCAGGCCGTCGCTAACGGCCTCGACCTCGGCGACGTTCAGGCCGGGCTGCTTCAATTCCTCGGCATCGTATTCCACGTACACGCGCGCCGCCTGTTCGCCGCGCAGGTAGAAAGTCTCCTGCGGGACGCGGCACCACTTGGCCTTTGAGCGCAGTTCGAATTTGCGCGAGAAGGCCGTGCGCTCTTCCGCGTCCACCAGCGGCGAAAAGACGGGCTTGATCGTGAAGACCTGTCGATCCTGCTCGGGCGGGAACCACGTGCCACGCCAGTACGCCGCACGCGACTTACCCTGGTATCCAAAGGGCGAAGACGTGGAAATGTCGTAGCCGATCAGCGGATCGTCCGGCGCCTGCCTTACCAGGCGCGCCAGGATTTCGGCCGCTTTGGGCAAATCGGGCAGACCGAAGCCCTGGTCGAGCGGCGTCGCGCCGGGCAGGGGCGTGGCCGAAAGCCACAAGGCCCGGCGAACATCCGCGGCCCGTACGCGCGCCTGCGGATCGCGTTGCAGTTCATGACTGATCAAGGTTGCGCACAGCCCGGCCGCGTACGGACTGGCCATGCTGGTGCCCGCCCAGAAATCGCCGGTCTGGTTGTAGCGTGGAACCGTGGAGGTCGACCAACCCGGCGCGACCACGTCCGGCTTGTCCAACTCGCCGCCGCGCGAACTGAAGACCGTGATGGCCGGTCCGGACATGTTGTAGCCGGCAACGTCGCGTCCCGTATCGGCCGCCATCAGGGCACCGACAGCGATGCAGTCGCTGGCGGCGGCCGGTGTGCCGACGGTGGAAATACCCGGTCCGGAATTACCCGCGGACGTACAAAACAGAACATAAGGATTCGCGCGGAGCCACTTGTCCACGACTTTGTCGATGTCCGAAAAGCCCTCGATTTCCGATTCCACGCCGTAGGACATGTTGCAGACGACCGGCACGTTGTGCTCGCGCGCGTAGCGCGCCGCGTACTCGAAGGCTTTCTTCATGCTCTCGGTCGTGCTGACGCCACCCAGGCTGCCATTGCCGATCTTCAAGCTGATGATCTTGGCTCCGGGCGCCACGCCGTTAAATCCGGGCTGGTTGTTGATCTGATAGCCGGCCGCGATGCCCGCCACGTGCGTGCCGTGCGCCCCGTTGTCGAAGCAAATCACGACCCGCTCTTTGTCGAGGAAAATGTTGAGCGAGAAGGTGAACGGGACCATCTGCTTTTCGGGCTTGGCCCGATGGAACGTGAACGTGTCGTAGTTGAGCTTGTAGTCCTGCAGCGGCTTTTCGTCCGCGAAGCTGCGGTCAAGGTCGGTGTCGATGAATGCCACCGCGTGCTCGTTGCAGCAGGCGTTGCTGAGGGCCGTGACCAATACCGGGAATTTGTCATCTTTTGTGTCGTTGTCGTTCAAATCCGGCTGGCCGGAGTTTATGAACTTCGCCTCGTCGAACATTCCGAGCCACCATAGCCGCTCGACGCCGGCGGGCGCCGCCGGAACGCTGGGCGGCTCGTATTCGATGGGCTCGCCCTCTTCATTGAACTCAACCAGCTTGCCGGTTTGCTCGTCCAGGCGGATGCGGTGCAACGCGACGTCTCCGTCGCCGGTGAAATCCTGGATATCGATCACCTTCACCGCGTTGTCGGGCGTGCGTGTCAGCCCCGGAATTGACGGATCCACGCCGGTATCGAGAACAGCAATCACGACCCCGCGCCCGTCGCTCTCCGGATTGGCCGCCAGGAATTCATCCACGCGGCAGGTTGATAAAGAAAGCTGAGTCCAGCCGGAAAGCTCCTGAGCGCAAACGACCGCGGCTACGGTGCCGACGGCAAACAACAAAACGGACCAACGCATGCACGCCACCTCCAATCTTGGCACGAAAACTCCAGGCCGGAACTGTAACAGCCCGGCGGCCGTAGCGAAACCACCGCCCATCAGCGGCAGGCGCAGGTGAGCGCAGGCCAGTAGGACCCGGGTAAGCGGAGTTCGAAAGGGAGCGCGCGGCGAAGGCTCGGCTGAGCTTCTGTCGGCCGGCCTCCCCGCCTTACAGCCGCGTAATGCGCCTCGGCGATTCCAGTGTTGACCGTCTGTCGGCGAGGCGCTATATAGGCTATGGTCGAACCTGAGGGAGAAAGCTGTCACACGGTTTCTTTTCCCAAGCTGGAGCAACTACATCCGCGTCGCGGTGTTAATCGGCGCGATAGTGGGGCCGGTGTATGCCGGGCTGATCGTGCTGTACGGTTTCTCACCGCAGGCTACGGACGTGGGGTACGCGCCGCTACAGCCGATCGCATACAGCCATGCTCTGCATGCCGGCGACTTGGGAATCGATTGCCGCTACTGCCATGTCACGGTCGAAGATGGCGCGACGGCCGCCATTCCGCCCACGCAGACGTGTATTAACTGCCACAGCAGCGCGTATGGCATTCGGCGTGACAGCCCGAAGCTGCAGGCGTTGCTCGCGGCTTATTATGGCACTGGCGACCGGCCGGAGACCGCCGGGCTGCCGATACCCTGGGTGCGCGTCCACGATCTGCCGGATTACGTCTACTTTGACCACAGTGCACACGTGCGGCACGGCGTCGGTTGTGCCGAGTGCCACGGGCGCGTGGACCGGATGGAGACGGTGTACCAGGTCCAGCCGCTGAGCATGAGCTGGTGCCTGGAATGCCATCGCAATCCGGGACCGCGGCTGCGCCCGGCGTCAGAGATCACGAATATGACTTGGGCTGGACCGGTGGGCGGCCGGGGCGAGTTACCGGATTCGGCTGCGCGACTGCTGAAGGAATACAACATCCGCGGCGTCGCAGAACTGCAGAGCTGCTCACTGTGTCACCGTTAGCATGATGGCCAGCAAGGATCACAACTACTGGCGCAGTCTCGATGAGCTGGCGAACACGCCGGCCTTTCGGCGCTGGGTCGAGGACGAGTTTCCTGACCTGTGGGAGCGCATAGCGACCGGCGGCAATCCCCAAACGCGGCGGCAGTTTCTGAAGCTGGCCGGCGCGACGCTGGCGCTGGGCGGGCTGACCGCCTGCCGGTGGCCGAAGGAGGCGATCGTGCCGGCCACGCGCCAACCGGGGAACCGTGTTCCAGGCGTGCCGGTGCAATACGCCACGACTTACGAGCTGAGCGGCGCGGCGACGGGTGTGCTGGTTACGAGCTACGACGGCCGGCCGATCAAGATCGAGGGGAACGACAAGCATCCGTTCAGTCTGGGTAAGACTAACCACTGGATGCAGGCGGCCGTGCTGGACTTGTACGATCCGGACCGCAGCCAGCACATTCTGCAAAGAACTTCGGGCACGGACAGGTATTTGTCGCGGTCACTGGACGACTTCAGGACATTCGCGGCAGCCCATTTCGAGCGACTGCGAGCCGTGGGCGGGGCCGGATTGTGCGTTTTGAGTGAACCGTCGTCTTCGCCCAGCCGCTTGGACATGAAGTCGCGCTTCCTGGCGGCGTTTCCGCAGGCACAGTGGATCGAATACGAGCCCATATCGCGAGACAATGAGCATAATGGGGCACGTCTGGCGTTCGGCCGGCCGTATAGGTCGCATTTGCACTTGGAGCGGGCGGACGTGCTGGTCGCACTCGACAGCGATTTCCTGATGCTGCATCCCGCCGCGCTCAAGTATGCGCGGGACTTCGCGGCGCGGCGCCGCCCGGATGTGGCGAATGGATACGACTGCAACCGGCTATATGTGCTGGAGAGCAATTTCAGCGTAACCGGCAGCATGGCCGACCGGCGTTATGCTGTGCGTTCTTCGGATATTCGCACGGCATTGGAGCAAATTGCCCAGGCGGTCGCCGCGCGCCTCGATGTTGCGACAAAGCTCCCGGCCCCCGTCGGCGACCTGCCGTTGTCCGAGGCCGCCGCGGAGGCGATCGCGGCGGACTTGGTGGCGCACCGTGGCCGCTGCGCCATCATCGTTGGCCCGCAACAGCCGGCCGAAGTGCACGCCGAGGCGCATTTGCTGAATGATTGGCTCGGGGCGCATGGCGAAACGATTACGTTTACGGCTGAGCCGGCGGCCGAGCGGCCGGACTATGCGGCGGGCATAAAGGCGTTGGCAGAGCAGATCAGGGCGGGTGGCGTCGACACGCTAGTAATCCTCGGCGGCAATCCGGTTTATGACGCGCCGGCGGAGCTGGGCTTCGGGCGTGCGTCCGGCCAGTCGCCGGATGCCGCGTGCGCCTTCGACAAGATTGGGACGACGGTTCGGCTGGGTCTCTATTTTGATGAGACTTCGCGCTGCTGCGATTGGCATTTGCCGCAGGCCCATTGGCTGGAAGCTTGGGGCGACGGACTGGCCTGGGACGGCACGCTAAGTGTGGCTCAGCCGCTCATTGAGCCGCTGTATGGCGGACTCAGCGCGATCGAGCTGCTGGCTATGCTTACAGGCGACAAGCTGAGCAGCGGCTACGAAATCGTCCGGCGCACCTTTGCGGAGCGATTCGGCGCACTAGAGAGCCAGGAAGAGCGCTGGAAACAGTCGCTGCACGACGGGGTAGTCGCAGATACGGCTTGGCCGACTGAAAAGCCGGACGTCCGTCCTGTTTCGTTGCCGCCGGCCAAGCCGACCAGTGGCTTTGAAGTCGTGTTCACTCCAGACTACAGCGTCTACGACGGCCGCTTTGCGAATAATGGCTGGCTCCAGGAATGGCCGGATCCCATCACGAAATTGACATGGGGTAACGCAGCGATTTTGTCACCCGAAGACGCGGCCCGCCTCGGCGTCGAACGTGATGGCGACCTGGTGGCTATAGACATGGGAGCTGGCGCCGCGCTGAACGTACCCGCGTACGTACTACCCGGGCACGCCACTGGGTCGATCACCCTCCCGTTGGGCTACGGGCGGTTCGACACCGGCTTCAACGCATACCAGTTACGCCGCAGTGCAGGGCTGGACATAGCGGCGGCCGGGCAATGCCGCCGGGTAGAGGGTCGCGAGGAACTGGCCGGAACGCAGGATCATCACGCGATCCGCTCCAAAGTGGGCGACGCGGAGATACAGAAGCGTATCCCCGTATTGGTGCGTGAGGCCGAACTACATCACTACCGCGAGCACCCGGATTTCGCGGAACACGTCGTGCACGTGCCGGCGTCGGAATCGCTTTGGCGCGAGAAAGAATACACGGGCCATAAATGGGGCATGGCGATCGATTTGTCCGCGTGCACCGGCTGCGGGGCCTGCGTGCTGGCCTGCCAGGCCGAGAACAACATCCCCGTGGTCGGCCCGGACGAAGTGCGGCGCGGCCGCGAGATGCACTGGCTGCGAGTCGACCGTTATTTCCGCAAAGATACTGAGGGCGCGGCCGGCGGGAACGCGCAGCCGGTCGCCGTCGTTCATCAACCGATGGCCTGCACGCATTGCGAGAACGCGCCCTGTGAGCAGGTCTGCCCGGTGGCCGCCACGGTACACGACGAGGACGGCCTGAACACGATGGTCTACAACCGCTGCGTCGGCACGCGGTACTGCTCCAACAACTGCCCGCTGAAAGTGCGGCGGTTCAACTGGTTCTACAACCACCATGGGCCGTATCACCCACGCTCCATCAGAATGGGCACCAGCCCGCTGCCCGGCGCGCTGCTCAAACACGCCGAACTGACCGACATCGAGAAAATGGGCCAAAATCCGGCTGTGACCGTTCGCAGCCGCGGCGTGATGGAAAAGTGCACGTTCTGCGTGCAGCGGATTACCGCAGTCAAGATCAAGGCACGCAAGGAGGGTTGGACCAGCATTCCCGATGGCCTGATTACGCCGGCCTGTGCGGCCGCTTGCCCATCTGATGCGATCGTGTTTGGCGATCTGAATGACCCGCGCAGCCGGGTGCGCCAGTTGCACGAGCATCCGCGGGCTTACCCGATTTTGGCAGAATTGAACCTCAGACCCCGAACAGTGTACCTGGCGAAAATACGCAACGCCGGCAGCGGCACGGACGAGGAACATGGCCAGCACGGCGCCTGACATCAACAATACACTGGAGACGCCTGGCCGCCGGGCTGAGTTGGTCACCGGCGGGCTGGACTTTGCCGGTGTAACTGACACCGTCGCCGCAGTCTGGGAGCGCCCGCGGCCGCCACGAGCCTGGTACATCGCAATGGCGTTCGCGCTGACGCTGCTGGGTGTGCTCGGGGCGATGATCCTATACCTTATATTCAACGGCGTCGGCGTTTGGGGTCTGAACAACCCCACGGCCTGGGGCTTTGACATCACGAATTTCGTGTTCTGGGTGGGAATTGGTCACGCGGGCACGCTAATCTCGGCCATTCTGTTCCTGTTCCGGCAGAAATGGCGCACGGGAATCAATCGCTTTGCGGAGGCCATGACAATTTTCGCCGTCATGTGCGCCGGCATCTTCCCGGGCATACACCTGGGCCGCATCTGGCTGGCATACTGGCTGGCCCCCCTGCCGAACCAGATGGCGATGTGGCCGAACTTCCGCAGTCCGCTGTTGTGGGACGTATTCGCGGTCGGCACGTATTTTACGGTCTCAATATTGTTCTGGTATGTCGGGATGATTCCGGATCTGGCCACTTTCCGGGATCGCGCGACCAGCCGCGTGAAGCAGTTCATATACGGCCTGCTGGCGCTGGGCTGGACCGGCTCATCGCGCCACTGGCACCGGTTTGAAGTGGCGTACCTGATTTTGGCCGCACTGGCGACGCCCCTGGTGCTCAGCGTCCACTCGGTCGTCAGTTTCGATTTCGCCGTCTCACAACTGCCCGGCTGGCACACGACCATCTTCCCGCCCTACTTCGTCGCTGGCGCCATCTTCGGCGGCTTTGCAATGGTGATGACGTTGGCCATTCCGGCGCGCGAGCTATTCGGCCTCAAGCACATTATCACCAAGCGGCACCTGGAGAACTGCGGCAAGATCGTGCTGGTGACGTGCCTGATGGTGGGCTACGCCTACATGATGGAATTCTTCATGTCCTGGTATAGCGGCTCGCCCTACGAGCGTTTCGTCTTTCGCTCCCGCGCCGCCGGCCCGTATGCCTGGGCCTACTGGACCATGATTATCTGCAACGTGGCCGTGCCGCAGCTCCTGTGGTTCAAGCGCATTCGCACGAACGTTTGGGGCATGCTGGCGGTGGTAATGGCCGTGAACGTCGGAATGTGGTTTGAGCGCTTCGTGATCATTGTCACGTCGCTGTCGCAGGACTACTTGCCGGCGGCCTGGGACTATTACCGGCCGTCGCTCGTGGAAATTTTGACGCTCGCGGGAAGTTTCGGCCTGTTCCTTACGCTATTCCTGTTGTTCTGCCGCTATCTGCCAATGGTCGCGATGGCTGAAGTCAAGACCGTCATGCCGCAAGCGACCGAGCACCACGTCGCATACGTTCCGGTCACGCGCGCTTTCGACTATAACCCGGATGAGCACGAGCCGCCGGCAGAACTGGAACGAGGAGCGGCACGGCTATGACCGCGACCAAGCCGCAGACCGCCGAACCCGCCGTCGCCCTGCAGGGGCTGCTGGCCGAATTCGACTCGCCCGGCGCGTTGCTGGCGGCGGCAACCCAGGTGCGTGACGCCGGCTTTACAGGCTGGGACACGCACACGCCGTTCCCCGTCCACGGCATAGACCACGCCATGGACATTCGCCGCACTCGCTTGCCGTGGCTGGTCTTCGGCCTGGGCGTGGCCG
>JAAYXS010000386.1 GCA_012515775.1 Phycisphaerae bacterium | reverse complement strand
TTATAACCACTTACGCGCGGGTTTGCGAGCGTGAGGGGCATGTACGGCAAGTGTTCGGTCATGTCCGAAATCCCGCGGTGCATAACTCTTTATTTGTCAAAGACCTACCATCCCGCGAGCGTGCCCAAGACCCCCCTCCACCACCGTCACGCTCGCGGGGCTATTCACCAGAAAACACGGCGAAGACGCCGAGGCCGCAATGGCGGCCGGCACCCAACGCAATGGGGCCGGCGGCCTCCTCTTTGAAGATAAGCCTCGCCCAACGCAGCGGCCATTTGCGCAGGTAGCTCGGCACGAACCAGCGCCCGACGGTGCCCGCGTGCGCCGGCGGGCCGACGAACTCGAAGGACTCCACACAGCCGGGGGGCAACCCGGCTTGATCGCAAGCGAGCGATAGCAGTTTGCCGGCCTTCTGCACTTTCAGTCCGTCATAGCCGGGCAGGACGACCGGGGTCGCACTGATCCACTCGCGCGAACGTCCGGTGAAGCGCGGCAACACGCGCTCGCCGGGATCGTGCTCATCCAGCCTTTCAAGCGTCGCCACTGGGCCGCGCTCTTCGTCCACCAGGTCGGCGCCCGACAGACGTGCCGCAGCCCAGTCGGCGTGTTGTCCGTCGCCATCGAACGGCTCGGCGATGAGGACGCGCCGGATCATACCGTCGGCGTGCCGCGCGCCGATCGACGGCAGCGCCAGGTACGAAAAGCGCGGCGGCGTGCGTCCGCGTCTGAGTGATGGATCATCGCGCGTGTGTCCGGCCACATAGATGTTGGAGCCGCCCGGGACGGGGTCCCAATAGCCCTCGTCCGCCTGCGCGGCCCGGCAGGCGGCGTGACGCAGCATGGCGGCAACGACCGCGGCACGTTCGGTGCGAAAAGCGCGCCATGGGCTGCGTGAGGTGGGGTCAACCGGGCGAAGGGCGAAAGCGGCGAAGGGGCGGGGCGGAACGGCCGCATCGCGCGCGTAGCGCACCACGCGAAAACGATCCAATGGCGCGACTGGCGTGAGACAGCCGCCGGCCAAGCGAGTTACAAAGGCGTTGTGCCGCCGCACAAGCGCGTCCAGCGTGCCGACATCGGGAACGCGCAACGCCTGGCCGCGCGCTCGTACGTGCCAGCGCTGTCCGGCCAACTGCGCCGCCTCCGAAGCGCTCAGCAAGCGCGCGTCCCCGATGGCCACGTCAATTCCCCAGCCGAGCGCCACAATGCTCCGCGCAGCGGCGGTGATCCTGGCGATGTGGGGGTCGTTAGTGACGGAGTCCTCGCGCTCGAGTGCCCACAGGTAATGTACAGTGTCGCCGCCGCTCAGACGCGTCGGGCGGACAGTCTTCATCGTCCGGTGCGTCGCCGGTTGCGCATCCTTGCCCGTTGTGTTTCCGCGACACCAGGCGCTCGCTACGAGATCCATGGCGTTATTGGGAACGGAAATCACATATGGTGAACTGGGAATTCCGACTGGCGCGACGATCTGTGGCGGGGAGAGCGACTCCAGCCATCGGAGCCCCTGCATCGGAGCCAGGTGCTCCACTCGGTCCCAGCGGGCGGCAGCCGCCGCGACCAGGGCCTGGAAGACGCGTAGCGGCGACGGCGGCCATTCAGGCAACCCGCGCTCGCGGCGGCCATGGAAGGTCGGCTGAAGGAAGGTGACGGAAACGCAGAGGAACTGCGGCGTGCCGCACATGGATGTTCCTCCTACTTGCTGTTTTTCTTAGCGCGGGGTTTCTTCCTGCCGTCGCCGTCGCCTTGGACGTCGCGCTTTGCCCGTTCCTTGTCGAAGGAAACCTTGCGACTCTTGCCAACCCCGAAGTCCTCGGCCGCAGCGCGGGCGTATTCCAACGCGGCCGCGTGCGTGAAATCCGCCGGGTCGCGACGCCCATCAGGATAAACTTCTGCGAATTCGCCTGTCTTGTCCGGGTCGCGAACCAATGTACAGCCCTGGCGCAAGTAGCCGACAGGCGCCGACGGATGCGTGAACGCGGTCAAAGCAAGCCCCAGCACATAGCGTTGCAAAGCTCGCGTATTGCTTTCGGCATCCCCACTTCGCAGCAGACGCAATGCGGCCAGCAAGAGCGTAGCGTCACGCCGGATACCGCCGGTGGCAATGACGCCACCGTGCGTGGCCGAGGCCGGAACGTGGATGAACCCGCGTTCTGCGTACCTTTCCTTGGTGTTCTTGTCGGGGGGCTCGTCCAGGAGCCCGTCATCCACGTAGCTGGCCGCTGGCACGTACTGAGCCGAGCGCGTCAGTTTTCGCACGCAAAACGCGCGGATGGTGGAGGCGACCAGGCGGGGCAGCTTGGCCTGCGTATCGCGCGAGTCCCACACGCCGAACACCAGTGACGTCGGGGCGATCTTGGCGAGCGGCGTAGCATCGCCCCGTTGTACCGCCTTGAAAGCCTGCCGCAGCTCTTCCTGAAGCTCCGAGCAACGAACGAGAGCGTCGCCCGCGCGATG
>JAAYXS010000385.1 GCA_012515775.1 Phycisphaerae bacterium | reverse complement strand
GCGCCCCTACGCCCGGCTCAGCGCCTCCTCGCGCAGCCACGGCATGGTCGCGAAATACAGCTCGCCGATGCTGCTTAGGTTGTGGATCATCATCGCCAGCCGCTCCAGGCCCAGCCCCCACGCCAGCACGCGGTCGGTGATGCCGACCGGCAGTGTTACTTCCGGGCGGAACAGGCCCGAGCCGCCCATTTCGACCCATTCGCCGCGGGCCTCCATGTACAGGTGTACCTCGGCCGACGGCTCGGTGTACGGGAAGAAGCTGGGCGTGACCTTCACCTTCGGAAAGCCCATCTTGGCGTAAAACGCGCTGAGGGTGCCGATCAGCGTCGCCAGGCTGGCGTGCTTGTCGACGATGATGCCGTCGACCTGATGAAAAACCGGCAGGTGTTTGAAGTCCGCCGTCTCACGCCGAAACACCGGCCCGATGGTGAAGTACTTGCCGGGACGGCCCGCGGCATGCCTCGCCAACGCGCGCATCGTGGCGGCCGTCGTGTGCGTGCGCAGCACGGGGCGCATCGCGAGGTCCCGGCTCCAGCGATATTGCCAGCCGGTCGAGCCGGTGTCGCCGCCATCCTCGTGCGTGCGGCGGATGCGCTCGATCAGCTTCTCGTCCGGCAGGCGGCAGCGGTCCGGCCGGGCCACATAGAACGTGTCCTGCATATCGCGGGCCGGGTGATCCTGCGGCTGGAATAAGGCATCGAAGTCCCAGAAGCTTGACTCGACCCATGGACTGAAGATTTCCTCGAAA
This sequence comes from Phycisphaerae bacterium, assembly GCA_012515775.1. Classification (GTDB taxonomy): domain Bacteria; phylum Planctomycetota; class Phycisphaerae; order UBA1845; family Fen-1342; genus JAAYXS01. Next base: position 3,919 of record JAAYXS010000385.1, on the reverse strand, counting down.
CCCATCTCCAGGAACACCCGCCGCACGCGATCGAGCGTCCGCTGAAATGCGTGCTCCTTGCCCGGATACAGCTTCTTCGCCGCCAGCGTTACGTCGTACGGCTGCAACTCGACGCTGCGCCAGGCGCCGTCCGTCAGCAGCTCCGGCGTGAGCTGCGTGACACGTCGCCGAGACTTTACGCCTTGAGCGATCAGGTCGCGTCCTTTTTCAGTTGCGGCGGCCGTCCGCGCCGTGCGTTCCTTGATGGCCAGGAAACCCTTGCGCTTGGAGAGCAGCTCGAGCGCCGCCGCCACCGGCAGGCCTTCGCTCTCAAGCTCAGCACGCGTCGCCACCCGCCCGCCGGCAAGCGCCTGGATGACCTTCTCATCCGGCTGTTGCGGCGGACCGGCGGCAGCCGCTTCGGCAGTCGCAGTCAGAACGAGTTCTCCGCCCTCTTTGCGTGCCCAGCCGCGCTGCGCCAGCCAGCGCAGCGTTTGTCCAACCTGCCCGGCGTTCAGTGTGCTGTGCAGCGGTATGTCCGTGATTGCCGCGCGCCCGCCGAGTTGCGTCAGCACGCCCATAATCACGCGCTCGGGCAACGGCTGGTTCACATACTGCTCGCCCTCGGGCCCGAGCCGGAACTCCTCGTAAGCGGATTCTTCCACCTGCACCAGCCCGGCCTCTTGCAGCACGATGGCCGCCGCCATAACGGGCGATTGATCCGAATGCAGGGCCGCGGCAATGTCTCCGATCGCCACGGGCCGCCCCGCTTCGGACAGAAACCTGAGCACGTCAAATTGCACCTGCGGCAATTCCATTTTGCACCTCGAAGAAAGTGCGTGGTGTACCCCGGCGCGATTCGCTGGACAAGTCTTTCGGCGCCGACAGAACAGATTAACAGCGGGACAGCCATGCCCAAGGTGCTTTTGCCCAAGGTGGTACCGCGCCCAAGGTAGGCGCCATCCTTAAGGTAGGCGCCATGCTTAGGGTGGGTGCCATGCCCAAGCCGCGTAGCGGCGCGGGCATGCCTCCGCAGGGCACCCCCCGGCGCGCCCTATACTCCTTAGCGTTCGCGATTCTGATGAACGCTATCTCAGGGCAGCGCGTAGAGTGAAGCTGTAGTGTTCGCATCTCTGGGGCGAGCAATCGGAAGACACCCCGGGCCGATCGTCGCCGGCTGGGTGGCAGTGCTGGTCGCCGCGGCCGTCGGACAGCGAGTCTTGCCCGCACCGCAATCGCCCAATGCCGGAGCCGTGCTTCCACCCGGCTCTGCTTACATTCGGGCAAAGGAACTTTACCAGCAAGCCTTCCCACAACTCGCCGCGGAAAGCACGCTCGCGGTAATCGCACAACGAACCGGCGGCATCACCGCAGCCGACCTGCAGCGGCTCGCGCAGCTTGCGGACGACGTCCGCCAGGCGACCGGCGCGCCGGTCCTCTCCCCAGCCTCGCCGTTGCTGCGCCGGCGTTTGCTAAGCCCTGACGGCCAGGCTGCGATGCTGGTCGTAAATCTCCCGACGAGCTTCGTAAGTCCGCACACCCTGGCGGCGACCGAGCGCGTATTGGAGCTGGCAGGCGCGGATGCACCACCGGGTCTGCGAATCGAGGTGACCGGCACCGCTGCAATGGGCCGCGACTACGTGCGTGCCAGCCAGACGGGCGCGCACCGCACGACCTGGGTAACAATCTCGGCCGTGTTGATCATTCTGATAGCCGTGTATCGATCACCGGTGGGAGCGCTCGTGCCGCTGATCTCGATCGGGGCCAGCGCGTACCTCGCCTATGTCGCTCTGGAAATATCGAGACTGCTCGGCTGGCAATTTGGGGCCATAGAATGGGTGTTCTGCGTCGTGCTGATCTTCGGGGCGGGCACTGATTACGCTCTGTTTTGGACCGCGCGCTACCGTGAAACGCTCGCTGCCGGGACTGACTTTGGCTTCGCGGCGCAAACCGCTATGCAGGCCACGGGACCGGCCAGCTTGACCGGAGCGGCCGTCACCATCTGCGGCCTGTCGACCTTGATGGCGGCCGAACTCGTCCCCACGCACAACGCCGGCCGCGTCCTGGCCGCCGCGCTGACGATCAACCTGGCGGCCAGCCTGACATTCACCCCGGCTCTGGCGCGACTGCTGGGACGCTGGCTCCTGTGGCCGTTGGACACGGCCGCACAACCAGGACTGGGCGCACGCCACTGGTGGCCGTGGCTGGCGCGGAACGTCACCACGCACCCCTGGCCGGTGCTTCTGGCAGGCACGGCTACCCTGGCAATTGCAGCCGCGCTTTCATTGCGGCTGGAGCCGATCTTCAAAGGCGTCTTCGATTTGCCGTCCGACGCGCCCTCTAGGCGAGGCTTACGGCTGGCGGAGGAGCATTTCTCCCCGGGCCAGCTCTATGCCACCACCCTGTTGATTGAGCTTGACCCGGGTCTTGAGGCTGAACTGGAAAGCCTCAGTGCACGCGTTACGGCCGCAGTCCAGACTATACCGGGAGTGGCCGAAGTGTACTCGCTGACTTCGCCGGCCGCCCCCGGCGGGCAGTTACCATCTGCGGTGCAATCGCTCGCACGCCCCTATTACGTGTCACAAGCCGCGGACGGGTCAACGGTCATGCGAATTGAAATGCTGCCGAATGACGCGCCGTTTGCGCCGCAGACGCTTCAAGCGGTCGAGCGGGCCGCGGCGGTGGCGCGAAAAGTAAGCATGGAAGCGCTGCCGCCGCAGGCAGGCCGGCCGCGCGTCATGTTGGCCGGCCCGAGCGCGTACATTCTCAACGAGCGCACCATTGCCGATGCGGATCAACGCCGCGTAGTGGTGTTGGCGGCGGCGGTGATTGCGCTAATCGTGCTGGTGCTCGTGCGTGACGTCGCGCTGACTGCGTTCATGGTACTGACGACTTTGTTGACGTATGGTGCGACGCTGACGTTGAGCAGCTTGTTCTTCGTGCACGCCATGGGTTTGCCGGGTTTGGATTGGAAAGTCCGCTTGATTCTGTTCGTGATCGTCATGGCAGTGGGGCAGGACTACAACATTTTCCTGGTGGCGCGCTTACGCGAGGAGGTCCGGTCGCAGGATCGGGCACGGGCGGTACGCGCGGCAGTGGTGCGCACCGGTCCTGTCATCAGCAGTTGTGGAATCATCATGGCGGCCACACTTGGTTCGCTTTGGGCGGGCCGGCTCTCACTGCTTCAGCAACTGGGCTTTGCCCTGGCATTGGGCGTGCTGATCGATACCTTCTTTGTACGCCCACTGCTCATTCCGGCCTTCTTCATGGTGATCGGCAACGTGCGCAGCGCGCGGCAAAACTGAGGGCCCGCAAACCGCCGCGGGCGCCGCGCAAGGCTGACTTAGACGCTGGCCGGCTGTTAGCCGGGCGCTGCGCCGACGAGATTAGCGGGGCCGTTGCGCCTTTGCGCGCCTGGCGCAGGGTTAGCTTCAAGGGGGGCGGGCATCAGGACAGCCGATGCCCAACCCCGCCTTGAAACTTGCCGGACTGGAACGCACTGAGCCCGCTGGCTGAACTACCGGGTGGGCAGTCGCCGCCGCTCAGAAGGTTGGCTAAAGTGTCAAAACCAAACGTCCTGCTCATTGGCGGACACCCAGCTCCTCCAAAGTGCCTTCGAGTTGAAACCTAATGATCCCGCGGAATGCCGGCCTAACGAACGCGGCCGACCTCGATGACCTCTGCTGATCGGCACTGCCGGTCCGACCGCGGGCAATACGCTAAAGGCTATCTAAATTCTACAGTATTAGCGGAGAAAAGCAAAAAAATCCGATACAAACGGGCGCAAAACGCCAAATTTCCGCTCGTTTCTGGCATAGTGTTTTCCGACACTGTCAGTCGGCTTTAGTCACTCGCCCACTGCGGCAATGGCAGCAGGCCAATCGCAGAGCCGGCGGACACGTAGCTCAAAAGTGTGAATGCAAATGGGAGCGGTTTCGTG
>JAAYXS010000384.1 GCA_012515775.1 Phycisphaerae bacterium | reverse complement strand
GCGATCAAAACGGTCGCGGCCGCCGCGGCCAGAATCAGCCCGTTGAAGAATGCGGCATAGCCGTCCATCAGCAGGAGTTGCGTCACTTGTTGTGCGTCAGTAGACGGCCGCCAGCAGGTCGCCGCGAAGGCCAGCGCCAAGCCGGCCAGCGTGATCGCCGCCGCCGCGAAATGGCTGCGCCGAAACGAGATCAACAGCACCAGTAGTACGGCGGCAACCGATGGAATTATGAGCGGCAATATCGCGAGTAGGCCGGCGCCGGTCATGATTCGCCTCGCTCGAGCGGCGCCGCGTCGCGGACTGACACAGTTGTCGCCGGGCGGCGCGCGTAGTCCTGTAGAGTGTCCAACGCGGGCTTGGCAGTCGAAATGACCGGAGCGGGATGGACTCCGAGCCACACGGTCACCGCGATCACGGCGCCAAAAATCGTCATCTCGCGCGCGTTCGAATCACGCAGCCGCAGTTCATGCACATTGGGACCGAAGTAGACGCGTTGCATCATCCAGACGGAGTAAATGGTCGCAACCACGAACCCGCCAGTCGCGATGGCCGCCAGCGTGACATTAGCCTGGTACACCCCGAACAGGACCATGATTTCGCCCACGAAATTCGCCAGTCCCGGCAGTCCCAGCGTTGCCATGGCCAGGAACAGCCCGACGCCGCCCATGCGCGGGGCCGCGGCCCACAGCCCGCCCATGCGGCTGAGCTCACGCGTGTGCAAACGGTTCTGCAGATCGCCGACGAGAATGAACAGGCCGCCCGTGCTCAGGCCGTGCGCAATCATGACCATCACGGCGCCCTGCAACGCCAGCTCATTCCAGGCGAAGATGCCCAGCAGCACGAACCCCATATGGCTTATGCTGGTGTAGGCCACCAGGCGCTTCAGGTCCGTCTGGGCGAATGCCACTATGGCCCCGTAGATGATGCCAATGACCCCGAGGATCATGGCGAACGTCGCGAATTCGGAAGCCGCCTGCGGGAACAGCGGCGGAATGAACCGGATCATCCCGTAGGCCCCGATCTTGAGCACCAGCCCGGCCAGGTCGACGCTGCCGGCTGTCGGCGCCTCGGTGTGTGCATCCGGCAGCCACGTATGAAACGGAACAACCGGCAGTTTGACTGCAAACGCGACGAAAAAGCCCAGCATCAGGACGAAAGCCGCACCGCCAGCTATAGGCGTGCCGAGCAGATCGAAGTAATTGAAAGTGTATACGCCGGTGGCCCGGGCGTGGGCAAAGTACAACCCAAGAATCGCGAGCAGCAGGAACAGCCCGCTGGCCTGCGTAAATAGGAAGAACTTGATGGCCGCATAATAGCGGTTTTCATAGCCCCAGATTGCGATCAGAAAGTACAGCGGCACCAGCACCAGTTCCCAGAAGAAGTAGAACAGGAACAGGTCCATCGCCTCGAATATGCCGACCAGCGCAGCCAGTATCCACATCAGATTGAAATGGAAGAAGCCGACGCGCTTCTGAATGCCTTCCCAAGAGGAGGCAATCGCCAGAATACCGAGGAAATTGCTGAGCAGTACCAGAAGCAGGCTCAAGCCGTCGATCGCCAGGTGGTAAGTGATGCCGAGTTGCGGCACCCAGACGCGGCGCGTCTCCTCCAGCCAGGCGGTCCCGGGCTCAGTGCGGTACAGGTCGTGGACCCACAGCACGAGCAGAATGATGATGTGCAACAGGGCGGTCCCCATCGAAATCCAGCGCGGCCAGGTCTGGCTCCAGCGACCGGAAATCCAGGCCGCCACCCCGCCCAGCATCAGCAACAGAATCAGCAGCGTCAGCATCACAGTACCATGATCGCAATGACGATAACCGCCCCGGCGGCGATCCCGGCGGCGTACCAGCGCAGCCGCCCATTCTCCGTCGCGCTGAGCACGCGGTGGCCGCCGATGTTCAGCCAGGCTACGGCGGTGTAGAAGAAGTCTATAAAGTCACGCCGATTAATTCGCGCCAGCGTCACAAACGGCCTGACCAGCGCGTGATCGTATACCCAATCGAATCCCCACCCACTGAACAGGAATGCGTGCACACCAGCCATGCCAGGCAGGCGGTACAAGGCGTCGGCCCAGGCACGCCGCCAGACGAACAGCGCAGCCGCCACGAGGATTCCCACGATCACCAGCGCGCCGGTTGCGGACTCCAGCCCGATTTGGAGCCCGCTGTGCTCTGACTCCGGGGGAGCCGGCAAAGCCGTCCTAAGGAAATCTGGAACATTGATGAAGCCGCCGCAGATTGCCAGCACGCCGAGGATGATTAACGGCGTCTGCATTCGCCAGCGGGGTTGCCGTCCGGGCTCGTGCTTCGCGGGGCCGAAGAACGTCAGAAATACCATTCGACCCGTGTAGATGGCTGTCAATAGCGAGCCCACGAAGCCAGCGAGCCAGAACAGAACATTGCCGCGCGGCAGCGTGAACGCTTCAAACAGGATCAAATCCTTGCTGTAGAACCCGGCGCTGATCAGGGGAAACGCCGAAAGTGCTAGCCCGCCCGCCACAAAAGTCCAGAACGTCACCGGCATGCGGCGCCGCAAGCCGCCCATGGCGAACATGTTGTGTTCGTGGTGCATCGCCAGAATCACTACGCCGGCCGCAAGAAACAGCAGAGACTTGAAGAACGCGTGCGTCATGAAGTGGAAAATCGCGGCCGTCCAAGCACCCACGCCCAACGCCAGGAACATATACCCAATCTGGCTGATGGTCGAGTACGCCAGGACGCGCTTGATATCTCTCTGCACCAGAGCCGCACAGGCCGCCAGCAGCAACGTGAGTGCCCCAACCAGCGCCACAAACCACTGCACCAGCGGCGAAAGTGTGAAGATGACGTGCATGCGGGCGATCAGGTACACGCCGGCCGTCACCATCGTCGCGGCGTGAATCAGCGCGCTCACCGGCGAGGG
>JAAYXS010000383.1 GCA_012515775.1 Phycisphaerae bacterium | reverse complement strand
TTTCATCAAGCCCTCGCAAATGTGTATTGTCGGAGGTGAGCTCGGCAGATGTGGCCGCCCGCAGGAGTTGTACCGGTCGGCAATGCGAGCCGGGCGAAGAAGTCAGGAATTCCCAATGTGCACATGCTCAAGCCGCCGCCTGCAACTGCTGTCTTTCCTGGTATCGAATGTCGCATTTCTGCTGTGCGGATGCGGGCCGATGACTTTCGACGAATCTAGCGACGATAGCCCGTTCGTCGTCGGGGGGGCCGGCGGAGTCACCCGCGGCGGGCGACTGACCGGCGGCAGCGTAGTCGGCGGGGGAAGTACTCTGGCCGGCGGCAACGCCCCGGGAAGCTTTGGTACGACCGACAGTGTCGGAATTGGCGGCGCCGGAACGACCCAGATTCAGGTCGGAACCGGCCCCGGTTTCCCCAACGATTTTCGGCTCCTGTCGGTGGCGAACGGGCGGCTGGTTGAGCTGCTGATTAACCCGCCCACGCTCGTCCCGATCGGCGCGGCCAACCTGACAGGAACGGCAATAGCCACTGCTCCGGACAACACGCTCTTCGGCGTCAGAAGCACTCCGGCCGGCGACACACAACTGGTTGAGATTTCTCCGACGACCGGGGCAGTCACGCCGGTCGGCCCTGTGGGCGACCTGACGAACTTCACGGGTACGGGACTGGCCCCCAACGCCGTCGCCTTTGCCCCAACCGGCACGCTATTCGCCAGTCCGGGCAACATCCTGTTCGGAATCGACCCGCTTACAGGACAGACCACGTCGATACTGACGGGCACTACTTTCAACGCGTTCACCTTCACGCCGGGCGGGACTCTGGTCGGAACGACAACTGCCGGTCTGGGGACGATTGACATCAATACGGGACTTACTACGGGGCTCGTGTCGACCGCCAACCAAATTCCATTTGCTCCCGCTATTCAGGGCCTGACGTTCGGCCCCGACGGCTTTCTTTACGCCGTCACCGACCCGTTCGCGGGGCAGGCCAACCTAATACGTATTGACCCCATTACCGGGGTTTCCGTACTGCTGGCCACGTACAACACCAATCTGTTCGGCCTGGCCGTGCAGCCGCAGTAGCGGGTCCGACGGACTAAAGATTTGCTCTGGATACTTTCTCGACAACCTGTGGCAGGACTTCAAACAAGCGCTGGATATCCGCCGCCGTGTTGAACCGCCCCAGCGAGAAGCGGATCTGGCCCTGGCCGATGCGCGGCTCGATGCCCATGGCCTGTACCACGCGCGACGGCTCCAGGGAGCCGCTGCTGCAGGCCGCGCCGCTAGATACGCAGATGCCGTTCTCGCTCAACAACATCACCAGCGGCTCAGAACTCAGGCCGGGGAAACAGGCGCAGCACGTGTTTGGCAGGCGCTCGGCGCCTGCTCCAAGTATCAAGATGTCCGGGAAGCGCCGCCGCAGTTCCGCTTCAAGTTGGTCGTGCAGCGCACCTACCTGCTCCATGCCGGCGTCGCTCAGCTCGTGCAGAATCTGACACGCCGCGCCGAGACCGATGATGCCCGGCGCGTTCGAAGTCCCGCCGCGCCGCTTACGCTCCTGTCCGCCGCCGATCATCATTGGCCGCAGCGGCGTGTTGCGCCGCACGTAGAGCGCGCCGACGCCCTTCGGGCCGTAAATCTTGTGGCTGCTGAGCGAAAGTAAATCGACGCCCAGTTCTTCGACATTGACGCGCGTTTTGCCGAGGGCGTTGACCGCGTCCGTGTGTACCGGGACGCCGCGCTGGTGGGCGATGGCGGCGACCTCGCGCAACGGGAAAATCACGCCCGTTTCGTTGTTCGCGAGCATGATGGAGACGATGGCGGTGTCGTCGCGGATGTTGGCCGCGAGTTGGTCGAGATCGAGCCGTCCTTCGCGATCCACGCCGATCGACGTGACCTGGAATCCCTCGCGCTGGAGCGCCTCGCATGGCTCGAATATGGCGTGATGCTCGACGGCCGAGATGACCACGTGCCGCTTGCTGGGCCTGGCCGCCAGCACGCCGCGCAGCGCGAGGTTGTCGGCCTCGGTGCCGCCGCTGGTGAAAATAATCTCCGTCTCGCGCGCTCCGATCAGCCGCGCCACCTGCGTGCGGGCCTCCTCGATGCGCCCGGCGACGCGCGAGCCGAATTGGTGAGCGCTCGAGGGGTTGCCGTATTCGTCGGAGAAGTACGGCAGCATTTGCGTCAGCACGCGCGGGTCAACGCGCGTCGTCGCGTTGTTGTCGAGGTAAGTGATTGCCACGCCGGCTCCGATCCGCTGAGAACTCTTACAGCATTCTAGCCCGCTGCATTCTAGTCGAGCCGCGTTCGTCGGCCAGTGTGCCCGCGGTG
>JAAYXS010000382.1 GCA_012515775.1 Phycisphaerae bacterium | reverse complement strand
GTCCAACTGTGAACCCCCGCCTCGGGCTGCGCCGCGCACGCCGCGAAAATCTGCTCGAACGACACGGCCGGCTCGGCGCCGCTGCCGGCCTGCTCCGTGGGCTGCACCCAGGCGAAGTCCTTCTTCACCTGGAGCAGAATTCCGGTCAGGGCCACGACCAGCAACGGCAGGGCGGCCACGATCGAAACCCAGCAGTGCACCTTGCGCCAGAATACCTCAGCCCGCATCCGGGCCCTCCAATCGGCTAACGACGGCCGCCGCCCACGCTCGCTCGTCTCGCTCGCCGCGTAGCTTACTCGATAAGCAACGCGCGCCCAGGCAAGCAACGCGCCGGGGAAAAACGGGGGTCTCCGTGAAAAGCAGAGCCGGGGCGTGTCGCCCCGGGTGCCGCCAAAAATCTCCGGCGGGTGGCCGCGAGAATCTGCGCGTGGTCCCCGTTTCACACGTCCCCATGCGACATTTCGGAGTTGGTACGGTGTAGTCGGGGCGGCACTGCGCGGGCTCTTGATCCCTCGATCCATTGATCCCTAGATCCCTTAATCCTAGATCCCTTCATCCCTGGCATCCCTGCGAAAGCTGTCAGCTCTCCAAATGACAGAAAAAGCTTGCTGGCACTGCCCCGACTGGGTTACAATCCAACCAGTCCAAATTCATCTGTCCGCTCTAGGAGGAGAGAACATGCGGATCAAGTTCGCTGCGTGCATCATGCTTGCCGGACTTCTCATCAGTCCGGCAATGGCCGACATTGCTGTGAGGCTTGAACTGGGGCCCGGGTTTACTGCCTTCGTGTACGCGGATATCCCGCTGGAGGATGGGATAATCGGGTTTGGGCTCGACGCTACCCCCGCGCATCCAGACATGTACCTGGTCAGCTTCACGCCCGGCCCGGAGTTCAGCCCAGTCGGTTCCACTCCCGACGGGGATGGAATCGCCGGCCTGGTGTTGCCGCCAACGGTTGTGTATGGGGCAGACGTGTTGCTCGGCACGCTGCTTTTTGGCGGCACCCCGGCCTGGGTTGATCTGGGCTATACGCCCGGCGACCTGACCGAAGGCTTCGCGACCCCCGGCGGATTCGCACAGGCGACCTTCTCCGGCTGGTACATACCGGAGCCGGCCGCACTTGCCCTGCTGGTGTGCGGCGCGATGTTGTTGCGGCGCCGCTAAGCCCAAATGATATGGCTCCTGCGGGCAATAGCGGGGGCGCAGACAGCTCAGATTCGGGCAAACGTTTAGCTGCGGCTCGAACGCACTGGCGAGTAGGGGGGTGCTATTGTAGAGGCCGCCTTCCGGCGTGACATCACGGTGCGGGGTGTCACACCAGGGGCAATCCCTCGCCAGGCACACTGTAACGGCTAGTCCGCCACGCACACCACTGCAAATACAGGGCGAAAGTATGCCTAAAGTGAGCCGCAAACAGAAGGGCAGTGCATTCGAGCGGGAGGTTCGGCCTTTCGTTCGCGGCGTGGACGCGGTTTCATAGGTGGTTCCGCACTTCGGCTGGATTGGCAGTTTGCCAGTTTGCCAAAGTTGGTCGGCTATGGCCGATAAAATCGTTGGCGGGTTTGCGCCAGAGGCAGGTT
>JAAYXS010000381.1 GCA_012515775.1 Phycisphaerae bacterium | reverse complement strand
GCCTATCAATCCGAGCCGTGGAAGTTCGGCCGTCACAGCGGCAGCAAGCTGATTACAACGCATTATGAGATTTACACGACGCTGACCGACCCGCAGCAGATTGAGATGATTCCGGATCTGGTCGAACGGGCCTATGAGTTTTACCAGCAGCTCGTTCCGCCGATCCACGAACCCTCCGAACGCATGACGGTTTATCTTCTGGCCACGCGTAACCAGTGGGCCACTGCGACCGCCCACCTGACCGGGGCGCGGGCCGAGATTTTTCTGCGCGTCCGCAACGGCGGCTTCTCGGATGGCGGCGTCTCAGTAATTCAATATGTGGAACCGTCGGTGACGGGGCCTCTACTGGCTCATGAAGGGTTCCACCAATATCTGCACTGCTGCGTGGGGCCCGCAGTGCCGGCCTGGTTGAACGAGGGGCTGGCCGTGGTTTGCGAAGGCCAACGCTGGACGGCGACGCGACTGAGGGAGTTTGACCCGTACTTCAATCTGACACGCCAAAGCCGACTCGCCGACGCCGTCAACCGCGACCGGCTCTTCCCACTGGAAGAACTGCTGCGGACGCACGCCGGCAACGTGGTCCAGGGGACCTCAACGCAGGTGGGCACGTACTATGCGCAGCTCTGGGCGCTGATGCTGTTTCTCAAAGAGGGCGAGAACGGCAAGTACGCGGCGGGTTTCGAACGTTTGCGGCGCGACCTGGCGACGCCGGCCGCGGCACAGCGGTTGCGGGCCGAGCAAATCTGGGCCGAAGATGGCCAGATCACCCCCGGCGAGGCCCTGTTCCGCAGCTACATCTGCGACGATTTGCCGACGTTCGAGCGCGAGTACATGGCGTACCTGCAGAGTCGAATCAGCGCGGCTTATTGAAGTGGCCTAGACGCGGCATGTTGGGTGGGAGCCCATGTCGGGTGCCATGCCCAAGCCGCGTAGCTTGGGTGCCATGCCCAAGCCGCGTGGCGGCGCGGGCATGTGTTCGCCCGTCGGCCCAATTTCCCAGGTGTGACTGTGGGAAAGTGGGAATGTGGGAATGTGGGGAAGTGCCGTCCTGGCCCTTCGCACGTCCGATGTGGTGCGCCCGCGCGTTAAGGGAGGGCATGCCCTCCTCCATCGTGTCTCTCAAGTGTCTAAGCGCACACGCGCTACGTCGTTTGTCAGAGAGCAAGCGGCAACTGGCCGAGGCATGCCCGCGCTTAGAGCTTGGGCATGGCACCCGGCTTTCTGCCCCAGTTGTGCCACCCCCCTTTTTGTCACCCCCCTCTCCCCTTTTTGTCGCGCGTCTTTGTCCAATTACCCGCTTTGTAACATTGCCACTAAACTCTGTTAATGGGCCATGAAGGCAGGATGGAGAGTTGGGCAACCTACGGCGGGACAGGTGAGCTATGGCAGACGTCCGCATTGAGCGTGATTCGATGGGCGAGATGGAGGTGCCGGCGACGGCGCGCTACGGGGCGTCGACGCATCGGGCGCTACTGAATTTCCCGATCAGCGGGTACCGCTTTGGGCGGCGGTTCATCCGCGCGCTGGGGCTGATCAAGTACGCGGCCGCGATGGCTAACGAGCTGCTCGGCCGGCTCGATCCGGTTCGGGCGCGGGTCATCAAAGACGCGGCCCGCGAAGTCATGGACGGCAAGCACGACGATCAGTTCGTCCTGGACGTGTTTCAGACCGGTTCGGGCACCAGCACCAACACAAACGCCAACGAAGTTATCGCTCATCGCGCCAACGAACTGCTTACGCACGGTGAAGCGGCTGGTCCGAAGAGTGAGTTGCGCGTTCATCCAAACGACCACGTGAACATGGGGCAGTCGTCGAACGACGTGATCCCCAGCGCCATTCACATCGCCGCGGTCGAAGCCCTCAAGGCTGACCTCATGCCCGCCCTGCACCGCCTGCACAATGCCCTGAAAGCCAAGGCCGAGGAGTTCGACTCGATCGTGAAGATCGGGCGCACGCACCTGATGGACGCCACGCCCATTCGCCTGGGCCAGGAGTTCAGCGGCTACGCCAGCCAAATCGAGCACGCCGACCGCCGCCTGATGCAGAAGATTGTCACCTTGCGCGAACTGCCGATCGGCGGAACGGCCGTCGGGACCGGGCTCAATACGCACCCGGATTTCGCCCGCCGCGTCTGCGAGATTATTAACCATGAAACCCGCGAGAGTTTTCAGGAGGCCGCCAACCATTTCGAGGCGCAGCACGCCAAGGATGCAGTGGTGGCGGCCAGCGGCGCGCTGAAAGTCCTCGCGATCAGTCTCACGAAGATCGCCAACGACATTCGCGTGCTGGGCAGCGGACCGCGCTGCGGCATCGGCGAGTTGCTGCTGCCGACCATCCAGCCCGGCAGCTCGATCATGCCCGGCAAGGTCAACCCGGTGATTCCCGAGGCCGTGCTTCAAGTCTGCGCCCACGTCGTTGGTTCGGACGCGGCCATTACGTACGCCGCGGGGCTGCTGGGCAGCCTCGACCTGCACGTTGGGATGCCGGTCATGGCACACAACCTGCTCGAATCCATCCGTCTGCTGGCGAACGCGTGCAACGTGTTTGTGGACAAGTGCGTCAGCGGCGTCCAGGCGAACAGGCAACGTTGCGAAGAGCTGATCGAACGATCGCTCGCCATGTGCACCAGCCTGGCGCCGGTCATCGGTTACGACGCGGCGGCGGCGATTGCGAAAGAAGCCCATTCAACCGGCAAAACCGTCCGCCAGGTCGCGTCGGAAAAGGGCATTCTTGAGCCCGCCAGGCTGGAGGAGCTGTTGGATCCGCGTTGGATGACTCATCCGGCGTAGGATGACTGATCCGGCGTAAGCTCCTTGTGGGCTAACCATCAACCCAGCCCGCGGTGTCGCGTGCCGGCACATCGCTGCCCGCACAATACTGAGTACCAGAATCTGACGCTCGCAACTTGAAGCGGCGTGCACTACGATT
>JAAYXS010000380.1 GCA_012515775.1 Phycisphaerae bacterium | reverse complement strand
GGTCAACGAACTATAAGTGATGCTCGGTGGCGAAAACGTGAATGCAGTCTTCTGCGGCCGCACCGTCCCGCTGAAGCCATAGTCTACCTCTGCGGTGTAGTATCCGTCTTCGTCAGTCACGACCGGCCCTGGCAGTCCCGTCAGCGTCACGCCAGCGACGGGCGCGCCGGCGGCGGTGGTCACGCGGCCGCTGACGGTCAAGGTCGTCGCTACCGAGTCGACGTTCAGCATTATGTCGCCGACCGCCCCGGCCTTACCGGCCACGCGAATCAAGTACTGCGTGCCGGCCGTTATCGAAAACTGTACCTGCGAAACCGTCCCGGGCGTGTCGTCGCAGGTCGCATCGTCGCTGCACGCCAGTTCCGCGCCTGCGCAGCCCGAATAGACGCTCAATACCGTATCGAAGCTGCTGCCACACGTGTCAATCGTGGCCGTCCCCGGATACGCGGCCACATAGCGCCACCACACGTCGGCCCCGCTGGCAGCGCACGACGCGCCGCCGTCCGTAGTGGCCGCCGCGTTCGATGCCGTGAAGGTGCCGTCGCCGATCAGCGGCGCCGTAGCGCAATCGTCGCCCGGCCCCGCACCGATACCCGTACCAGACACCGTGGCCGTTGCCCCACCGCCGCCGCTGAACTGCAGCGTGGCGCTGAAGTCGCCCTGCATCGTCGGCGCGAAGCGCACCGTGATGGACTGCGACTCGCCCGGCCCCAGCTCGTATCCGCGTGAGCCGACAATGCTGAACGGCGCCGCCGGCGCCGCCACGGCACCTTCCAACACGTCGCCGCCCACGTTCCTGACCGTGAAGACCCTGTCGGCCGTCGCGCCCACCGCCACGTCGCCGAAGTCGCGGGAAGCCGGCGTGACTTCTATCTCCGGACTTCCAACGCCGGTGTACTCTACGAAGCAGGCCGCATAACCCACTCTCGAGCACCCATACTGGATGCGCATGTAACCGCCTTCGCCCCAATACGGTCCCCACGAGTTGCGCAAAATCCATGCCCCGTCCGCGTCGTCCCAGCCCACTAGAGCCACGGCATGGTTGGGTGTGCCGTCGGTGCAGGCGTTGAATACGCCCCCACTGTAATTGGTAAACGCGCTGTCTACATAAACCCCTACCGACACCGGCCCGTAATCGATGATCGCCTGCTTGATGGCCGCCGTACTCGGCACGCCGCCGCTACTGCCAACGTAGGCCCAGCCGGCGATCGTGTACGGATGCGCATACGGGCAATTGCACGGCACCTGGCTGGCCACGTAGGGGAAGGCCGACTCAAGCACCGCCCCGCTGCCGCCGCAGGAATCGGTGCGCCATTCATGATACTCGTGCGCGAACCACCCGCCGGAGCAGCTATAGTTGCTGCGATTACAACTCAGCAGCCACTGCTCGGACAGGTCGACGCTGATCCCATCACGAATGAGGATGTTGCATTCCAGCGGGGCCACCGTCGCGAACGCCCAGCACGAACCACACCCACCCTGGTTGCGAACCGGCGTGCACCCGCCCAGCTCACGCCAGTCAAACCTCGACGGCAATCCCAACCGCAGCGGCGACAGCTCGACGAAACGTGCCCCGGCCTCCCAGTTTTCCGGTACGACCAGCCCGCACAATTCCTCTAGCGGGAGGTCGCTGGCCGGATTTTGGGCCACCGTAAACGTCCAACCTTCCGCCTCGCCCTGGGCCCGCAAAGCGGCGAGCTCATGCTCGATATCCGCGCTACTCACCGGCTTGGCCAGGCTCAGCAGCGCTGCGACGCCGATAACCCACCACACAGCCCGCTGGCGCCCCTCGTCCATTGTCGGCCTCCTCGCGCGATAGCACTTTCGCGCGCAGGCGCAAGCGCCCGCGCGTCAATGTATTATGCAAATTGCCGGCGCCACCTGCACGATCATTCCCGCCCGCGCGCCCGAAATTATGTGACCCGCAGTTGGCAATCCAGTGCGTCCGAACAATAATCCGAACGTTTATGAGACGATCCCTGAGATCGATGCAGAGGGCGTTCTCCCGTGAGGTATTCATGACCGGCAAACGATTGACTATCGGATTCGCGGTTCTCAGCTCCTTTCTCGTGACGGCGTTGGCCCAGGATTCGCGGCCCGCGCGCCAGCCCATCGAATATCCCCAGGCACGACAGACCGAGGACGTCAACCAACTGGGCAGCCTGACCATCCCCGACCCGTATCGCTGGATGGAGGATTTGGACTCGCCCGAACTGGCCGACTGGGTCGCGGCCGAGAACAAGATCACCAACGCCTTCCTCGAGCAGGTTCCGGCCCGCGAGGCAATCCGCCAGCGCCTGACGCACCTCTGGGACTTCGAGCGCTACGGGGTCCCAAGCCAAAGGGACGGCCGCTATTTCTTCGCCAAGAACGACGGCTTGCAGAACCAGAGCGTCTTTTATTGGATGGACCGGCTCGACGGCACGCCGCGCGTGATGCTTAACCCCAACACGCTCTCCCCGGACGGCACCATCGCCGTGGCCGGCATGGCCGTCAGCCACGACGGGCAGGAACTGGCTTACGGCCTGTCCACCGCCGGCTCGGACTGGGTCACTTACCGCGTGCGCAACGTTGCCAGCGGCGAGGACCGGCCCGACGTGCTTGAGTGGATAAAGTTCAGTGGTGTGTCGTGGACCAAGGACAACGCGGGCTTCTACTACAGCCGGTTCGATAAGCCCGAGGGCAACGTGCTGGAGGCGGTGAATTACTACAACAAACTGTTCTATCACCGGCTGGGAACGCCGCAATCCGAAGACCGCCTGGTCTACGAACGCCCAGATGAGAAGGAATGGAGCTTCAGCCCGCACGTGACCGACGACGGCCGCTATCTGATCATCTCGATTTCGCGCGGCACCGACCCGCGCAACCGCGTGTACTACCAGGATCTGCAGGCAGCGGACGCGCCGATCGTGCCATTGCTGAACGATTTCGACGCCCAGTACAACTTCATCGACAATGACGGCCCGGTGTTCTGGTTTACGACTAACCTCGACGCGCCGCGCAACCGCGTGGTTGCCATCGACACGCGCCGGCCGCAACGCGAGCACTGGAAAGAGGTCATTCCGCAGGCAGAAGAGACGCTCCAGGG
>JAAYXS010000379.1 GCA_012515775.1 Phycisphaerae bacterium | reverse complement strand
GGGCCCAACTTGCAAACACGGGCTACGGCGCCACGGCTCAGGCCTTCGGTTTCGGGCCATACGTCGGAACCGCGGCGAATGTCAACCCGGGACTGCAGCCCACTGTCGTCCACCCGGCCTGGACGGTCGCGCCGCCCAGCCAGGCAACCTATGGCAGCTTGGGGCCGCCCTACGGCGTATTGGCGGGAACCGCAGGCGCGCCCGCGGCCGGCTCTGTCGGCACTTTCCGGCCTACTCCGATCGCCCTGGGGCGCTACACTCCAGACGACACCGCTGTACGCCCGGTCAGTCCTGCACAAAGCACCGTTCGCCCACAGACCTACCCGCGGCCCTGGAGATCCTACTGGTTCAAGCTGGGCCAAGGTGGCTTGGGCGCATCTCCCGAACGCCAGCCGTAGAGCAGAGCCGGGCCGTATCGCCCCGGAATGCCGTAATAGTGCATGGCGATTAAACCCGAAGTCGCCATTGGTTCAAGAATTCAAAAAAGGTGGCCCGCGTGGCCAGAGACGCGGGCCGGGTCTGATTGCGGGTGGCGGGGGCCGCCGCCCGCGGAGAAAGAAACACCGGGAGACGCCCCGAAGAGGGCGATCCCTGTCAAGAACTTAGTCTAACAGCGCTCCGGCGGGTTGGCGCGTTTCTTTTGTTGCTTGTTGTAGCGCGGCAAACTGTTTAGCCATCTCGCCCGCTATTTCATTAAACACGCGCGGCGGCAGCATGTGAGTGGCCCCGCTCACTAACTCCAGGTGGGCGTCGCTGCCCAGTTTGGACAATGTTTCGCGGAGCCTCAGGAACGGCTGCTGGAGGAAGAAATCATCGCGATCCCCACAATACACATGGAGCTTCCCAGCAAGCAACGGCCCGAGGGTGCTCCAATTTGACTCCAGCAGGCTGCAAATGTCGTATTTGCGCCACGCGCGAGCTACGTCGCGGTCAACCGCTCCGGTCGCGCGATCCCACAGCCGGGCCGGCTTGCCATGCGGCCCGCGCGGGCTGAAAACCGCCTCGAACGAGCCGAGCTGACCGCCCCGCCCCATTACCTCCTCCAGGTCTGCCAAAGCCCGCCAGCCGATATGGCCGAAAAAGCCGGGCCGCGAGAGCATCCGCTGCGAACCATCCGCGTTAGAGAAAACACTCTCCGGCGGATCGTAAATGTTGATCTGCATGAAGGAGTTAAAGTCGACCGGATCGGGCGATGTGGACCAAACGCCGCCAAATACCTGCGGATACGTGACTTGCAGCCACAAACTGCTCCATCCGCCCGACGAATGGCCGGTCAGGTAGCGAGCCGCAGCGTCGGGAATAAGCCGATAGTGCGCCTCAAGATATGGAATGAACTCGGTCACGAGCGCTTTCCCCCACGGCCCGTTGTTGGCGGAGTCGGCGAACACGTGATGTCCGGTCGGACAGCTCGCGACCAGGGCAACTACAACGGCGTCAAGGCCATTCATGGCTAACAGAGAGGCGAACGGCGCCGGGTTGGCAAACTGAACGCGTCCGTCGAAGCCGGGAATATGGTAAACCGCAGGGAAGCGACGGTCCGACTCCGATTTCTCGCTGCCGTACGTAGGGGGCAACGCCAACACCGCTTCCAGGTAAACGTCGCGACGGTGGAACTTGCTCAGCAATTCACTTTTCACCCGCACGTATTCGATGCCGTCCCCATGCGCGATCGGCGGCTGCGGTATCTTGTGGTTGATGATTAGGCGTATCGTGGGCGAGCTGGCGACGGGATGCTTGAAGACCGCGATCTCGCTGCAGCCATTGCCGGGCGCGTCGATGGGGTGCTGGGCCCAATCGTTCAAGCCCATGACGGCCTGCACGCGGTAGATGTTGGCGGGGAGGTCGGCCGGCTTTGACGGGTAAGCCAGGCAGTTTTCGGAGTTGATGAGCAGTGTTTCGCCGGGTTTCCAGTTCTGCACGTCGCGCGCGAAAACCGGGTCCGAGTTGAACCAGTCTATTGTCTCCAACGGGGTCAGGTGGGCTCGTTTTGTCGCAATCACGTAGACCCGGCCAGTGAACGGCTTCGTGCTTACCGAGGCGTCAAATGTGATTTCGAACTGCGGGCCGGTGCTACGGGTGGTCGTCGGTTGCCGGCTGGGCGCTTGCCGGGCGGGCGCAGTTGATGTTTGTGAAAAACCAGGCGCGGCAATGAACAGTGCGAGGAGAAGGAGGGCTGCGCTGCGAAGTTTTTCCTGGGAGGCACGCCCGCGCTTACAGCTTGGGCATGACACCCCCGCTTGATCCGTCACCCGTCCTTGATCCCTCGATCCCTCGATCCCTTGATCCCTCATTATGTTCCTTCAGCGACTTTTTTCATTACGGCAACTGCCGAATCTTGATGTTCCGATACCACACCTTGTCGCCGTGGTCCTGAAGGACGATGCGACCCTTGGCGGTGCGGCCGTACTTGGGCATATCCTTGAATTTGCTGGCGGCGACGAGCTCTTGCCATTGCGGGCTGCCCAGTTCGTATTCGACGATCTTCTCGCCATTGAGCCAGTGTTCGACATGCGCGCCATTCACCAGGATGCGGACTTCGTTGAACAGACCGACGGGCCGCGTCACGTCGCGGGTTGGGGCGTGCAGGGCGTAATTTGAGCCGGCGGAGGTCAGCGGGCTGCGCCCGTCGGCGTGCTCGGCGTTGTCGAGCACCTGCATCTCGGGAGCGGTTTCCCAGGCCCAGCGCAGGCTTTCGTCGGCGCGGAAGAAAATGCCGCTGTTGCCGGCAGGGCTGATGCGCCATTCGAGCGCGAGCTCGAAATTCTCGAATTCCTCGTCAGTGACGATGTCACCGCCGCGCCCGGTGCGCACCAGGCAGCCGTCGATGACTTCCCAACCGGCGGGGAACTCGCTCTTTTTCCAGCCGTGCCAGCCGGCGGGGGTCTTGCCGTCGAACAGCAGTTTCCAGCCGGCTTGGCGTTCGGCGTCGGTGAGAATGTTCTGCGGCGCCTTGGTCGGTGGCGGTAGCACCTGGCCGGTGCGGTCCTGCGGCAGCCGGCTAAGCGTGTACCAGGCTTCGGTGCTCCAGGGGCGTTGGCCGTCCTCGGCGAAGCAGGGCGGCAGCAGGCGAATGTACACTACGCTTGAGGGTTGCAGGCCTTCGACTTCCAAAAAGACCTTTCTGCGGTCCGGCGAGACGCTTGCGGACTTGACCGACGTAGATGAACCATCGCGCCTCGGGCCGCGCCCTTCCTCTAAATCGAAAGGCCATTGCTCGACCAAATACGAATCCGGTTCCCAGCCGCAGCGCGCGTCCAGAGGTTTGGTGAACTCGATCTCGAAGCCATTGCTCATGGCGCGCACGCCGAGCATCTCGAAAACTATTCCCTCGTGGTTCGAAAGCGGCGCGCCGGCGGAGGCTGAGAAGCGGAACACACATCCTTGCCGGACTTCGCCACACTCATCAACGAAAATGCGTTTCCACTCGCCCGAGTCGGACGAAACCTGTAGC
>JAAYXS010000378.1 GCA_012515775.1 Phycisphaerae bacterium | reverse complement strand
CATCAGCCGCCTTGGGGAGCATGGCGATGCAGTACACACCGGCCAGGGCAAGGACGATGAGCGCCGCGGGGATCAGCTTTCGCAGCCAGGGCCGGCGTGCTTGGCGCGGGTGCACTTCACTCAACTCGTGTGGCCGCTGGGGCACGAAGCCGCTCTTCTCTCTTTCTGTCGCTGTTTCGAGCGTCACGTACTCCTCGTCCTCCGCGGGTCACGCGCCCTTCGCCGCAAGCCCCGGCAAGGCCGGTACCAAGCCCGGCGCCAGGACGAATAAACCCCTGCACCGGGAGGGAAGCCGCCGGCGCGGGGGACGAACCAAACATGGTACCATCAGCGGGGTCGCCGGGCGCGTACCCGCGCAGAATTCCCTGCCCGAGTGCGCGGCGCGCGGGGGAGGCGTGCTACCGTGCCACCTAAACGCCCATGCGATGGGCGAGCGAAGCGAGATCGAACCGAGGGAGGCCCTATGTTAACGCCGTCGCAGACTGGCTCCGAGGAGCGCTACTGCCACCAGCGTCAGGGACGAAGGCTCTGGAATCCAGGCCAAGCCGTCGATCCACGGGAAGTTATTCGCTCCAACCAGCGTGGCTTGGCCGGTGGCGACGTCCACCGTGTATAGCGAATCGGTCACGTCGGCCTCGTTGAGGTACAGCGTTTGCGTCCACTCGTCATAAGCCAATCCGACCAGGTCGCAGCGAACGCCGGTGTTGCCGATGTACGTCGCGGCACCGGTGTTGATGTCGATTGAGTACAGGCCGGAATCCTCGTAGTTGGTCGCGTAGAGGATGCCGTGCAAATCGTCATAAGCCATGCCGTTGCCGTCGATCCCTGTAGGGCCGATAACGGTCATGTTGCCGGCAGCGTCGGTCCGGATCAGGGATCTGTTGGTGTCTTGACCAATCGCCCACGTGACGCCGAGGCTGTCAGACGATGCCAAGCCGTGCCAGTTAAAGTCGAAACCCTGATCGTGGATGCCGGCGAAAATGCCTGTATCCGTGTCTAGCCTGTTGTAGAGCAAGTAGCCGGTGCCGGGAACCCAGTTCAGGACATCCGTCACGTACAGTTCGCCGTGCAAGAATGAAGCGCCGCAAATGCTCGGATCTTTGTCCAGGGACGTGAGTTTGGTGGCGGCTCCGGTCGCAGGGTCGATTCTGAATAGCCCATTTTGGCCATCATTTCCCGACTGAACCCCGTACAGGCCCGGTTCGATGGCCCATACGTTTGTCGCGACTGCGACGAGCGACACGGCAGTAAGCGAGACCTTACGCATGATTCCTCTCCTCCTGTAAAAAGACCTTTTGCCGACTGGCACGAAACTCTTGGCACCGGGTGACAATCGCCGGGGGGCCAATCGCCGAGACCGGTTAACCGGCCTCGTTTGGGGGCCGGCCACCATCAGCCACGACGCCATCGTACCCGGCGGCGGGTCGGGGCGTCAATACTTTTTGTGGATTTACATATGTACGTCTATATGCAAAAACCTGGGCTTGTCTTTGCGGATTTGGCGTGAAACGGTACGATGTACCTCAAGGTCATTGCTGCCGCACGGACTCGGGCCGCCCATGCGATTCTCGGACGGCCGGATGGCAGCGGCGAGCGATTCGGAGAGCTTGGGACTAAGTGAACTCAAACCAGATAACGGGAGGCGCGCTCGCGGAGGCCGCCCCAGAAACGCACACCTTCGAAGCCGAGACTACCGCGGCCGTCCAGCACTTGCGCACAGCGCTTGCCGAGCTGATTGCGGCGGTGCCGGGGCACACCGGCAAACCGGCCGATTTGCAGCGGGCCCTCGCGGTCGACATGAACCTGTGCTGCAAGGTGCTGCGCGTCGTGTCGGCTGCCAAACCACTGGCCGCCAGCCTGCTCCTGCCGGGCGTTATGGCGCTGCGGCTTTTTCTGAAAGCTGCTCGCAAGGCGGGGGTGCGGGAGGCTTTGGTGAAGGCGGCCGCGCGGGCCACCGACGAGTTCGAGGATCTGATCAAAAAGCACGCCGACGACCGCATGACATTCGATTCGATGGTCAGCGCGCTGGTCGACGGCGGCGTCAGCGCCCAGATAACCCTCCAGCACCGGCGGGCCACGTTCCGTGGACAGCGCCACCTGTTCGGCCTGGAGGTGCGGGTACTGATGAAGTGCCTGATTGTGCAGCCTTCGCAGCACCACCCGCACCTGCTGGACCTGGCGAACGTGACCGGGCTTCTTTGCCTGCGGCGACTGCGGGCGACGCGCGCCCCGATTGTGCTGACGCCGGCGTACACCATGAACGATGATGGCACCCTGCGCGAGGTGCTTCGGGAGCCGCTGATACCGACGCCCGACCAGACCGCCGGCGTCGTCCTCCTGCGTAATTTCTGCAGCGAGCCGACGCTGCAATTGCGAACGGTTCCGGCCGCGCCGGGACGGGTTTATGGCGAGCTGGCTGGTCTGGGGGTAGGCAAAACGGCGGCGGTTAACTGCGTGGAAGGGCACCTGAATCGCGCGGCCGTGCCACGTTTCCGGGAGCCCGGGAACGAGGTGGGGGCTCACCTGGCGGAAGTGCGCATTCCGTGTGAGACCCTGCTAATGGACCTGGTGGTGCGTGAGGACGCGTGCGGCCGGCTCAATCCGGTGGTGCGGGTATCGGCAGACCACCTATCGGAGTCGCAGGCGCCCGGGATGTACGCGCCATGGCAGGATCTAGAGCCGCCGGAACCAGTTGTGCACCTTGGCCGGGGAGCTGCGGCTCTCTTCGCACCCGAGTACCCCCGTTACCCGGAGTTGGGGCGTTACGTCTTCGAGCAACTCGGGTGGGACGGCGACCGTTTCGACGTATACCGCTGTCGCATCCAATATCCGGTGTTGCCCTCGACGGTGGCGCTCTTTTTCGACCTGCCCGAAGCGCCGGCTCAGCCGGTAGCTTGAGGCCTTAAACCCCGGCCAGCGCCGGTCTCGGCCATTGCGGCTTCTATCAGCGGCCGCAGCGTCGCTTCGGTGAAGTCGAACTGGCAGCCGGCGGCTTCGAAGAGTTCCGGCAGCGGGCGCGAGCCGCCCAGGGCCAGGCCGTTCTGATAAAGGGCCACGGCGTGGGCGTAGTCGCGCAGGGAGTTGCGCCAGACCTGCAGGGCCCCGAGCTGCGCGATTCCGTACTCGACGTAGTAGAAGGGGACCTCGTAAATGT
>JAAYXS010000377.1 GCA_012515775.1 Phycisphaerae bacterium | reverse complement strand
GCGGCCGCGCGCACCGCCGTCACCGCCCCTGCGCGATCATTGCCCGGGCGCTTCCAGTCGCGCTGCCCAACGGACCGGCGACCCCCAGAATAGATGCACGCGCGGGTCGCGCAGCGACCGCTCAAACGTGAAGCGCAGCGCTCGCACTCCGGCCGCATCGCTCTCCAGCACCTGGGCCTTGAAGCCCGATGCGGCGGCTGAGGCGTCAGTCTGGGTTGGAGTCGTTTTGCCCGAGGCTTCGGACACCATGCGGCCCACCGGTCCGCCGAAGTAGTGGTCGCCGCTCAGCCGTACCTCTATGGTGTGGTCGTCCACCCAGGTGATTTCGCTCTCCAGGTCGGTATCGACCAGCCCCAGCACGCGCGGGGCCCACGTCAAGGCATGGACGCGCAGATCGCGCAGCCCGGTTCGGTGCTCAACCGCCAAGCCGACGTAGTGCGCGATGATGGGCATATTGGCCATGTAAAGCGTATCGCCGTCCTGCATCTGCCCCGCGCACGAGGCGATCTCGGTCACCACCTGGTCCTCAACGCGCTGCGCCGCACTCAGCGGCAGGCGCAGAAGGATGCTCAGTGTGACAAAGACTCCGCCCGCCAGTAACACGGCGGCCCACATGATCCCTTGACGCCAGCGCCTCGGCTCAAGCCCTGTGCCGCCGAGGCCGCGCAGCAGCAGCATCGCCACCATCGCCCAACCGGCAGCGGGCAAATACAAATGGTGCGGCGAGGCGAACGCCGGCAGCACCGGTGCCATGAACCCCAGCAGCCACGCCAGCGCCAGCCAGCCGGGCTTGCGTTGCGAAAACCGCCAACCCACGGCCACAAGCAACGCCAGTACAGCGGCCGAGAAGCCGTAGAACATCAGCGGCCGCTGGCGCAAATAGTCTTCGCCTCCAAACGGCACGATCGGCGCCGCAAAGAACTCGCCCAACAGGTAATAGCAGGTCTTGTCTATGATGTAGCGCACGAAGCCCGCATCGTGCGGCGTGTATACATACGGCTTGGGCGGCAGCGCCGCACCATTCAGGCAACTGGCGCGGAGCGCCAAGTAGCCGGCACTGACGGCGCACATTATGACGTAGAAGAGCACCATTTCTCTGGTGCGCCGCCGCCATAGCAGCAACTCCACAGGCAGCACCACCAGCGGAAACATGATCGCGTTCTCGCGGCAACCGAGCGCCGCGGCGAACAACACCAGGCAGCCGACGGCCCACGCATACCGGGCGCGGCCGGCGGCGGCGCCTTCTTCCTCTGACCAGCCGCGGAACCGCAGGTAACACAGCATGGCCCCCAAGAGCATGACGGTCACCATCAGCTCCGTCTGGCAGGCGATCCACTGGATGGTCGCGAGCGATGCAGGGTGCACGGCGAACAAGCCCGCCACGCCGAAGGCCAGCCAGTGCGCGGCGCCCAGCCGGCGTAAGAGGCACATCAGCAGCGTGCAGGCGAGCAGGTGCCAGCCAAGCGAGGCGGCGTGCAGCACCAGCGGGTCCCAGTTGCCGAGCGTGTAGAGCAGCTTCATCGCCCCGAACGCCAAGGGGCGGAAGAAACGCAGCGTGCACTCCGGCAGAAACCAGAGGTCGAGCACGCCGCCGACCAGCTCGAGCCGGCAGGCGTTCGTCAGACCCTGCAGCAACCAGTCGCTCTGTTGAAGCTGCCGAAAATGGGCGTAATCGTCCATGAACAGGCCGTCGCCCAGCGACGCGCCATGAACAGCGAGGATGAGCGCCGCCAGAAGCCCAATGGCGGCAAACGTCTGCAGTGGCCGCCGCGCAGGCCCGCCGCTTACGCCGGGAAGCCGCGCCGGCGACACCGGCGCCTCGCCCGTGCATGAACAAGCGCGGCGTCCGTGCGAGCTCATTGACCCGAGGCCGGGGACACGCCCGGCGGCGCTATTCCGTCCGGAGAATCCACCGCGGCCTCCGTCTCTCCGAGCTCCAGCAGCTCAGCCCGCCGCGGCAGATGCGCACCCAGCAGCGGCACCAGCACGCCCGGGACGGACCAGACAAGCTGGATCAGCCGCACCGCAACCGCCAGGGCGAACGCCTGCGAGGCCGTGTTCAGCCCATCCGCGGTGAAACACCACACGTAGAAAGACTCCATCACGCCGACCGCCTGGGGCGGCGAGATGGGCACGGCTGAGATTACGAAGCCGATCGCAATATAGATGAAGAAATAGTCAAACGCGCCCTGCATGCCCAGAGCCCAAGCCATGATGGTCGCGCTGACGATACAAATGCCTTGAAGCCCGAACGTGATCAGCAGCGAGGCGATCACCAGTGCCTTGTGCTGCCGCATCGCCAGAGTCGCCGCGCCGATCCGCTGCAACTGCCCCGCCATCGGCAGACGCTCAACAATCTGCCGCAGGTGCAGGGCCGCGCGTATCCGCCGGCTGTAAATCACCACGGACGAAGCGGCCAGTCCGGCCACAATCAGCCCCAACGGCAGCGTCAAGTGCGAAAAATGCGCGGAATCGCGTGTCACCAGCATGACGGCCCCGGACATCAGCACCAGCCCGATCAGCCCGATCACGCGGTCCAGGAAAATGGTCGTCACCGCCTCGGTCTTGCGCTTGGTGAAGCGTGTGACGTAATAGGCTTTAATGACATCGCCGCCCGTCATGCCGCCCGGCATTGCGAAGTTGAAGAAATTGCCCGCGAATGTCAGCTTGGTCGAATCCCACAGCGACAAGCGCACCTTCTGCACCCGCATCATCCAGACCAGGCGCAGGGCCGACATTAGCGGCACCGGCATGTATAGCATTATGGCCCAAAACGCCTGCCAGCGGTCCATTTGCCGCATCACGGCGCGGATGCCGTATTCAATGTCCGGAACGCGCTGGCCTTTAACCTCTTCGTGAAAGATGTCGGCCGCGGGAACGTCGATCACTTGCCCGTCGCGCAGCACGCGGAACCGCCCGTCGGTCTGGCCCAGCAGGCGCACCAACGGCCCGTCCTTGCTTCCCAGCCGGACGTAGTCGTTCCATTTGACGTTGAAGGCCAAGTACGCCACCGCGGCCAGGCATAGGGCAATTCGCAGTGCAGTCAGGGCCCAGCGGCGGCGCGGCGACGCGCTCAATTGAAACTCCCAGACTCTCTCATCACGGCATTACTTCGTACACCTCAAACGCGCCGGCGCCGCCCTGCTCCCGATCGCTGCTCACCAGTTTCAGGCCGCCGCGAGCCAGGGCATCCGCCCAGGCCGGCGTCACGTGCGGCGGAAAGCCGTAGGACCGCCGCAAACGCGCGCTTTCAGACCAGGAGAATACCACGTGCGTGACGCCGTGGGTACGGAGCCAGGCGACCGAGGCGGGTGGGTCCGCCGTGGCCGAGAATTCCAACCACGGATCCGTACTGAAAGGCACGGTGTAGTGGTAGCGGCGCGCAACGTAGAAGGCACGCGCGTCGCCGACCATCCATACGTAAGCGCCGGCCGGCACGGCGGTGTTGACCGGGTTTACGTCGCGCAAAATGTCCGCGCGATCGATCATCTCGTTCAGCCGCACGCCGGTCAGACTTTGCCAGGAGGCCGCCTCGTCGCGCAGCATGCTCACGAGTTTGAGGTCGCCAAGCACGGCACCGGCCAGGCTGAAGCCGATAAACACGGCCAACGCCGGTCGTGGTCTGGGGAAACTGCCGGCGCTGAGTTCTACGCCTCGGCCGACGAGCAGCGCCAGCGGGATGATGACCGGCACGGCGAAGCGGCCCGGCATGTGCGTAAATGCCGCCCAGGCGATCACGATCAATGCCGCCCAAATCGCCAGCACAGACCAGAACCGGGGCGTGTCGCCCTGGAGCGGGCCGGTGATCCCAGCGTTTGCCCCCGCGTGCGCTTCGTCCGACGGGTTTGCCCTCGCTGGCACTTCGGGCTCGGATCCCTGTGCGGCGCGCCTGGTCGCCAGGAGCGCTAGGCCGCCCAGGCCCAGGAGCCAGAGCGCCTGGTTGTACATACCCGAGTTTAATAGCTCATCGAATGCGATCCGCGCTCGGGCCCCCAGCGAGGCGGACTCCACCGGCAAACTGTGGCCGCGCTGCCATTGCTCGGCCTGTGCCGCGCTCCAGTCCCGGCCGCCGAACCAGCCGTACGCGAAGGGGTACACCGGGTTGCCGGTGAAAGCTGCATTGCGAATCAGCCAGGGGCTGAATGCCAGTATTGCGCCGAAACCGTACAACCCCAGACGTACCGCCCGAGTTTTTGGACCGCCGCGCATCCCGATCAGCCACGCCGATCCCAGCGCGGCGGCCACCAGCACCAGTGCCGTGTATTTGCAGCCGCCGGCCAGCCCGGCGCAAATCCCCGCCGCGAAGGCCGTTCGCAGTGTGGGCTTTTCGGAAATAAGCAGCCCAGCCGCCACGGCTGTGAAGAACAAGACGCCCAATTCGACGTATGCCAGCGACCCGAGGTACGCCAGCCATGCGGTCGTGCCGACAACCAGCGCCACAAGGACGCGCGGCCAGCCCCGTGGCGTCCAGGCCAGCAGGGCCGCGACCGTCAGCCCGCCTAAGGTTGCGTGCAACAATTGGGCCGGAATCGCCGCGGCCAGCGGCCCGCCCGCCAGGTACATCAATAAGAGGTAAAGCGTTTCCACCCCCTGCGGAAACGAGGCGTAAACGTTGTGCGGCAGAAACAGGATTCGTCCCGCGTCGAAGTACTCGCGCGGCACTTGCAGGTGATATTCGAGCACGTCATAACCGCGTGCCTCGCCCGCCCACAGCAGCCCCGGCGGCAAGCACGCGGCGTATAGCACAACGACGATGGGAACGCATAGCGGCAGAAGCACGAGCGTTCTTGCCAGCAACCCCGGGCCGGCAACGCTGTCGCTATCGACGTTGCCGTGCTGACCGCGCCCGGCGCGAAGCAGCCGAATCGCACCCAGCCCAGCGCCTACCGCCAGGAGCGCCCATGCCACGGGGCCGCTCAACAGGCCTGCTACCCCGAGCGCAAGCGTCGCGGTGCTCAGAACGCCGAGCCCCAACGCCGTAGCCAGGCAAACCTGCCGCCCAGTCGATTGCCCGGACGCCAGCCAAGCCGTCGGCCAGGCGCCCCAGCCGGCCGCGCCCAGCAGCAGCGCCGCTACGTACGCGCCGTCGACCGGCAGTACCAGCCACACCGCGGGCCAGCAAACCGCCAGCACGGCGCCCGGGACGACCACAAGAACCAGGCTCGCAAGCCTGTCGCCCCTGGAGAGACGGGGTATTTGTGCCACGGCAGATTCCGAACGGAGCCTCATTCAGCGCCCAAGTTCGGCGGATTGGCTCGAGCCGTCAAGCGGTAAACTGGCGTAACCGTAGCAGAGCCGGGGCGTGTCGCCCCGGAATGCCGCCAGCAGTTTCACACCCGCGCGCCGTGCCGCCCCGAAACGCCGCCAGGTATCTCCCATCCCCGCATTTGCCCTCTCCACCTCTGGCATGCCGCCCCGAATGTTGTCAGAGTCCGTTTCAGCCTCGCTGCGATCCAATCGGGGCGCTCGCGTACAGCCCGTGCCGCGCGATGTAGGACACCACGGGTTCCGGAGTGAGATAGCGAACGCTCTGCCCGGCACGGAGGCGACTGCGGATATCTGTCGCGCTGATCTCGATGCGCGGACTGGCGATGACGTGCTGCCGTAGGCGCTCTATCTGGGAATGTGTCAGCAAGCGCGCCAGATCAGGCAGGTCACCGGCCTCAAACCCCGGACGGGCCGCCGTCACGATCGTGCACGCGTTGACCAGTTCGCTGACATGATACCAGGTGGCCAGCTCGCTCAGGCTATCCATGCCCATGAGCCAAAAGAGTTCGGTCCCCCGCGGCAAGGTCGCCGCAAAGTGCCGCACAGTGTTGAGCGTGTAGTTCGGCCCGGGCTGCGTCAGCTCCCAGTCGCTCACATCGAAGAGCGGCTCACCTTCAACCGCCAGACCGCACATCGCCAGCCGGTGCTCGCCCGGCGTCAGGTCGCGCCCCGGCTTGTGCGGCGGTTTGGCGGCCGGGATCAGTAGGACCCGGTCTGCCGCCAGGTGCTCGGCCACAAAACGACTGATAATTAGGTGCCCGTGATGAATGGGGTCGAAGGAGCCGCCGAAAAGCAGGATGCGTGGCACATCAAAGCCCCACGGACCGGTCGGCTAGCATGTTGCCATTGCCGCCGATCATAAGTTCAAGCTTCTGCGCCATTTCGCGAACTGCAGTCAGCCGCGGATTCAACTCCAGGGCCCGCTGGTAGCAAAGCAGCGCACTGCGCAGCTCTCCCTGTTGCATGGCCGCATGCCCGAGGCTCACCATGGCCGGGAAATGATCCGGGTTGAGTTCGACCGCGCGTTTTAACGCCAGCGCCGCGTCCGCCGGCCGATCCAACATAAACAGGGCGATGCCGCGCTGGTGATGCGCTTCAGCAAAGGCCGGTTCAGTCGCGAGGAGTGAATCCAGCGCCGCCAACGCCTCGTGGCACCGGTCAGTCCCGATCAGATCGATGGCCCGCGCCAAGTCCGCATTGCCGCGCGCAGAGCCGCCGCGCAGCCAGATGCGCCACAAGCTGTCCTCGGCCAGGTCGGCCAAATCCGTTTCCGGGTGATGAAGCAGGCCGCGCAGCAACGAGCCATGTGCGGCGACACCCTTCCAGCCCAGCGCGACGACCGCGGCCCGCTGCACCTCAGCCGGCGAGCCGCCGAGTACCTCGGCCAGCACGTCGGCCGGCGACTGCGCGCGCAGCAGGCGCTCCAAGATTGCCGGGTCCGCACCGTTCGCAGCCGCGTGAGCGGGCTCTCTTATCGGACCGCTGCCTGCTTGATCTGGCACAACGCTCTCCGCCAGCCGGCTGAAGGCGGTCTACAAGACAACCGCTCAGCAGATTACCTGGAAACGAGACTCTGGCTGCGGGCCAGTTCCGGCAACATGGAGTTGCATTCAATCCTAGGAACCGCGCACGGGGAGGTCAAACGTTTTTCAGGACGTGCAGCACATGCCCCGCGAGACGCGCAGGCCGAGCCGTCCGCCAGTACCCCCAGGGCGAACCCGCCGTCGCAGACGTGCTGTTCCGCCGACAGGCCCCCGGCTAAGCCAGCAGGCCTCCTTCCAGCACGTTTCGCAGCTTGTCCAATGCCTTGTTCTGTATCTGCCGGACCCGCTCTTTGGTTACGCCGATCATCTCGCCTACTTGCTCGAGTGTCTTGGCGCGGGCCGCTTGTACCTGGCCGCAGGCTTGGTCCAGGGCGAAACGGGCGCGGATAACCTGCTGCTCGACCTCGCTGAGCGAGGCCAGATTGCGAACGAGGATGGACTTCAGCTCGTCCAGGCAATCGCCTTCCGCGTCGGTGCGCTTCTTCTCGATGAAGTCGCTCTTCTCCAGCGAGGGGTCGAACTCGGTGGGGAAGTAGCCGCGATAGCGCGACGTCCGCATCGCCACCCGCGAAAAACTCTTGAGGATGGCGCGGCAGGCATAAGTGCTGAATTTGTAACCCCGCGCGCAATCAAACTTCTCGACGCTGCGCAACAGGGCCAGATTGCCCTCGCTGATCAGATCCGAAAAGTCCACGCCCGTGATCCGCGTCCGCTTGGCCATCGCCAGCACCAGCGGAATGTTCACGCGGATGATGTCTTCGCGAGTCTGCGCCGCCAGGTGCTCCCAGCGTAGCAGCTCGGCCAGCATCTCCGGTGGCAGTCGGCGCCCGGCACATTCGCGCACTATCTCTAGCACGCGGTAGCGACAGTAGTTCAGACGCAGGAAGATGTGTTGTTCCTGCTCGGCGGTCAGACACACGGCGCGGCCGGTGGCCAGCAGATCTGCTCCGCTGTCGTCGTTGGCAGCGCCGTCGGTGTTTGGAACCCGCTCGATGGGGGCCATTAGTGCTTCTTCGGTTCCCGGCTCCAGAAAGCACGGATCGAACACGCATTCCACGGGTTCCCGCAGGCGTCGCCGCACCAGCTTCGCGTCTGCCGGCGACAAGCTATCCATGATAGCCGGCGCTGGC
>JAAYXS010000054.1 GCA_012515775.1 Phycisphaerae bacterium | reverse complement strand
TCAAGAGCGGATTGCCCGTCTTTCTCTGGGGCATGCTGATCGCGTGCACCCTGGGCATACTGGCCGGTCTGGTACCGGCGTGGCAGGCTTCGCGCCGGGAGATCGTAACGTGCTTCCGAGCGGTGTAATGACGCGGGCGTGCTACGCCCCTGCCGAGCCGAGCCGTGGCTCGCCGGAAGTTCGCCCTCAAGGAGAATCGAGTGAGACTGCTACCCTTTGAATACGCCGTGCGGAACCTGGGCCGTTCGCCCCTGCGGCTCGCCGCCAGCCTGATCGGCGCCGCGCTGGTCGTGGCCCTCGTGCTCGCGGCCGGCAGCTTTGTGCGCGGTATGGAGCGCACCATGTCGGTCAGCGCAAGCTCCCAGAACGTGATACTGCTGGGTGCCGGCAGCGAGGAAAGTATCGAACGCAGCCAAATCGGCCTGAATGTGGCCGGTCTGGTCACGGGCAGCGTGCCCGGCATCCGTACGAACCTGGGCGTGCCCTACGTTTCGCCCGAGGTGCACATGGCGTTGCTCGTGCGCCCCGAGCGCGAGGCGGAACAGGAGCTGAATGCCGTCTTGCGTGGAATAACCAATACCGCATACCTCGTGCACCCGCAGGTGCGCGTGGTCGAAGGCCGCCCTCCGCAACCCGGCGAGTACGAACTGATGGTCGGCAGCCTGGCGGCCACGCGCATGGGATTACCATCCGAAGCGCTCGCGGTCGGCCGTTCGCTCTGGTTTGATAATCACGCTTGGACAATAACGGGGCGGTTTGAAGCGCCGCATACCGTGATGGACGCCGAGATTTGGGTCCCGCTGACGGATCTACAGGTTGCGACCCGCCGCGAATCCAGCATCTCGTGTGTCATCCTGACACTTGACGACGCCGAATACGAGGATGTGGCCGCCTTCGCCGCTCAGCGCCTGGACCTCGAAATCCGCGCCGTGCGCGAATCGGACTACTACGCCGGCCTGCTCAAGTTCTACCGCCCGGTGCGCGGCTTGGTCTGGGCCACCGCGATTCTCATCGCTCTGGGCGGCCTGTTCGGTGGACTGAACACCCTGTACGCCGCCTTCGCCAGTCGCGTACGCGAATTGGGCGCACTGCAAACGCTCGGGTTCTCGCGGACTGCGATCGGCGTCAGTTTTCTTCAGGAATCCCTGCTGGCCACTTCGGCCGGCAGCCTGGCGGCGGCCCTGATTTGTGTGCCGCTTTTGAACCGCATCGCCGTCAAATTTTCGATGGGGGCGTTCGCACTGGTTCTTGACGCGCCCGTACTGATCGGCGGACTCGCGGCCGGCGCGGCGCTGGGAATTGTTGGAATCATCCCGCCATTGTGGCGGTGTTTGCGACTGCCGATTGTGGAGTCGCTGCGCACTGCATAGAGAAAGGAAACGAATATGCGAACACTGATAACCTCCACCCTGTTGCTGAGCCTGACCATCCTGGTGGGCTGCGAGCGATCCGCGCAGTCGCCCCCCCCTGCCAAACCCGCTTCACCGGCCGCGTCGACCCCCGCCGCAGCCGACCCGGGTCTGCCGCCCGGCTTGTGGCTCTCGGCCGAACCGGCGAATGCCCAACCCGTCGGCGAAATCAAAAAGAACGCTGCCGCCGGACAGGACGTGGTGCTCTTCGGACGCATTGGCGGCAGCCGGGACCCGTTTGTCAGCCGCCGGGCGATGTTCACGCTGGTGGATCGCAGCGTGCCATCGTGCACTGACCGGCATGGCGACGGCTGTCCGACCCCCTGGGATTATTGCTGCGAGCCGCGCGAGAACCTGCTGGCCAACACCGTCACGATCCAGGTCCTCGGGGCCGATGGCAAGCCGGCCAGAGTCGCTCTGGCGGACTCACACAACCTCAAACCGTTGGCCGAGGTCACGGTGACGGGCAAGGTCGCGAGCGCCGGTGCAAATGTTGTGATTGACGCGCACGGGATTTTCGTGAAGCAATAACCGCCGCGCGTCCACAACTTGCTAACACATGCGCTGCACTGCCACAGAAGGGCGGCGCGCCCCGCGCCCAGGCAGTACAGTAGGGCCCGACCCGGGCGACAAAACCGCTTCCCGGGCCGGGCCGCACGACACCACGCCGAGTCGGGTATTGTTTAGCCGCCGACTAAGACCTGCACGAACGGGTCTATGTCAAAGACGTTGACCTCGCCGTCCAAGTTGATGTCGGCCGACATAGCCGAACAGTCCGCAAATTGCGCCTCGTAGTCTGCCTTGTCGACGAGGGCCAGGACGAACGGATCAATGTCGAACACATTCACCGCGCCGTCGCAGTTGGTGTCGGCGACGCGCACCAGATCCGCCAGGTACAGGCCGTCCGCAGCCATGAACGTAACCTGGCAGTTGTGAAAGCTCGCATACTTCGCGTGAGTGGTCGTCAGTGGGTGGGTTTCTTGACCGTCCCACACGAACAGCCGCGGCGAGAACGGACCTTCGGGGTAGCGCGACCAAACCACGCTGCCGTTCCAGACCGAGGGGCAGTCGTCCTGAATGGGTTTAGCGTCATCATTCGTGAGGCGCCTGAGTACGCCGTCCTTCCAGAACATGATCTCGGCGTTCAAAAAATCCTGGCCGACGCCCTCTGCCAGCCACGCCACCGCCCCGTCCCATAACGAAATCATGGCCGAATAGCGCGCCCCGGGCCCAAGTATCCGCGTCGTTTCACCGTCGAAGTAAACGACCTCGTAGGTGTAAGGGTCTTGATAGGCGAAAGTCGGCACACCCTCCGGGGTGATGTAGAGCTGCGGGCCTCGGCCGGGGATACCTAGTGGAGCCGTTTCCCCCGTTTCAGACGAATAGTAGTACAACCAGGTGTGATCCTGGCTCCAAATCACGTCGCCGTTACTGCCAATGTCCACGTAGCAGTCAATCTCAGGGCTGCGGGAGATGTTCAGCAACGTCTCGCCGTCCCAGCGGTAAATCTCATTGTTCGAGTCGGTCGGCCTCACGACCCTGAACGCAATGAAGCCGTTTGCATTGGCCGGTTCGTAGCAGTTCTCCGTTCCCGGGTAGGGCTGATAAAAACTGTCTCCATCGAAGTACTCAATAGGGCCCGCCGGGCCTG
>JAAYXS010000376.1 GCA_012515775.1 Phycisphaerae bacterium | reverse complement strand
TTCCTCATCGTAGGACTCGTGCGGCGCGATTGCCTCAACCGGCAGGCGGGCCTCGTAGACAACCTCGGTATTTTCATCGCGCAGCCGATCGGCAGGCGAAACGGCGCGCGCATAGTGTGCCGAGCGTACGTAGTACAGCACGTTCTCCAGCAAGCGGCGCAGACGGTTCAGCATATCCGCGACCAGTGCAATAACGAGCACGAGGAAGCCGAGGATGATGCCAACCGCGCCTACGGTGATCAGAGCCTGATAGGGGTGCGTGCGGCCCGTGAGACACCAGTGGCCGAAGACGAAGCCCTCCGCGGCCAGGCCGCCCAGCAGCAACACCGCCGCGATTGTCCCGAAGAACGCAAAGGGGCGAACGTCGCGCAGCGTGCGGAAGATGATCGGCACCGTCTTGCGGATGTACTTCGTGATGCTGCCCGCGACGCGCGACTTCCCGAATTCGCGCGTGCCCCGCACGGGCAGGGAGACCTCTGCCATGGGAACGTCCTGGACGGCGAGGTTCAGGAACATTTCCTGGGTGTATGTGTACCGGCCGTAGAGGTTCAGGCGCAGCAGCGTTTCGCGCGTGTAGGCCCGGAAGCCGCAGGAGACGTCGGTAAATTTGCGTCCGCACAGGCGGCCGATAAGCCAGGTCATGCCGGCGTTACCCCAACGTTTGATCCAGGGCATCTGCGGCAGGTGCGCCGGGTCGGCGAAGCGCGTGCAAGTGACGAAGCCGGCTTTCCCGGCGAGAATCGGAGCAATCAGGCGCGGAATATCTTCCGGGCGAAACTGCCCGTCGGCATCCATATTGACGACGATGTCCGCACCGGCCTCGAGCGCGGCTTCCACGCCCGTTTTGAAGGCCGCCCCCACGCCGCGGTTGAGCGGATGCTGCACAACGCGCGCGCCGGCGGCGCGGGCCTCCTCGGCGGTTGAGTCCGACGAGCCGTCATCGACGACGATGGTTTCGCAGCGTGTTATGCCGTGAATGCGCGCCGGAATGCGCTGGATGACGCCGGCTATTGTTGCGGCTTCATTCAGTGCGGGAATGATGACGACCAGTTTCATGCGGCTCGAACCGAAGAGGCGAACTTGCGCTTCTGCGACCGCGCTCCTGCGAGCATACTAATTCAGGTGGCGCCCCGTCGCAACCTCGGTCGCTGCGGCGGCCGCCGCGGTCATGCGGCGCTTCGGCCAACGCACCACCGCCGCAAGCACCAGCCCCACGCACACGTACCAGACCGGCATCATCGGGACCAGATAACGTCCGACCGGAAAGAGCATCATTACGTGAGCAAGTGTGAATGCGAAGGATCCGATCACCAACAGCGCCACGCTCCAACGCCGTCCAACCAGCGCCAGGACCATCGCCACCAGAGCCATTCCGAACACCAGCATTTGCGGCCGCCCGCCGGACGCATGCTCGCCGAGCCAGCCCAGCAGCGCCCCCAGCTTGCCGCACTTGCGCTCCATGGCGAATGCGTCCAGCCCCAGGCGCGTCGAGTCGCCCTCGTACTGTTTGTTCGACCCGTCGCGCGCCAGGCGCTGCAGCGACCAGTCCGGCCAGGAAGAGTAGCCCGGTTTAGGCCCGTGCTCTGGAAACCGGTTCAGTTGCCACGCCAAAGCGTAGCCGCAGTGTCGCACGTACTCCCCGAAATTCGCCGCAATGCTGGCGCGGTTCCATTCCGACAAACGCCCCGTGCGGGCACTCCACGGCCGGATGTGAGTGTTGACGAACGTTCGCATCTGGGCCCACGTCGGGTTTGCCTCGCCCAGTTCGGCGAAGGCTGCTGCCAGTTCAGGGTCGCCCGGGAAATCACGCTCAAGCAGGCCGAACCGCAGCAGCCCCTTAAACTGCATCTCGCTATAGCCGGAGGCCACTCCATCAACATTCCGGCTCTTGTTGAACAGCACCCACGGGCCGAGTACCCCACCTATCCCGATCGTCCCCGCCGCCGCGCCAATCAGCAGACCGCGCCAGTTCCTGCCCGCCCCCGCTCGCACCAGCCAGGCCAGTCCGACAAACGGCACCAATACCTGGCAGGCCGGCCGCGTCAGACACGCCGCGCCCAAGGCCATTCCAATTAGCAAGGCGTGATAAGCTCGCGGTCGTGCCGGGCCGACCGTCACCGCGATCACAAAGGCCAGCAAAGCCACGGTGAGCGTCTCTGACAACGCATAACTCTCAAGTGCAAACAGCCAGGGATCCAGCGCCAGCAACAATCCGGCGATACTGCCCACCAGGGGACGCGTGAGCCGGGCGGCCGCATACGCGATGAGCCCACATGAGGCGACGCCGAGAATATGCTGGAAGATGAGGATAGAGACTGGCCCAGGCCCGAACACCTGAAAGATACCGGCCAGGAAGAGCGGATATCCCGGCGTGCGAATAGGCCGGACGACGCTCAGCCCGGCGCCCTCGGCCAGGCGCATGCCGTTCGCGAGGTATTCCGTGCCGTCGTTGGTGATAATGAGCGGCAGGCTGACCAGAGCCCAAGCGCGCACCAGCGCCGCAATCATGACGACCGCCAGCACGGGCGCGGCCGCGCGCCAGCGGGCGGCATTTACGGTGGCAGCCGGGTTGGGTTGAACCCTGGGGTCATCGAGGACTTCGGGCAGCACCGCCGCATTCGGAACCATGCGCGAATCCTCGCGTGTTGTTCAAACAGGGTTCCAAGTTAACTGGATCAGACCAGCACCAACGGGGCTAATATGGCCGAAAGGCAGATTCGTTTCAACTTTGGCCGCATGTTTGGCGATGAGTGAAGCCCGTCAGGCCGCGTCGATTAGCGCCAACTTCCCGCCGAACATGCGCCTCAAGCGCGGCAGCAGCCCCTGATGTTCTGGCCGCTCCAGCTTCGGGTCGCGGCGGATCAAGTCGAAGGCGTCCTGCCGCGCTTTTTCAAGCAGACCAAAATCCTGCACCAGGTTCCCCACGCGCAACTCGGGCAGACCGTGTTGCCGCGTGCCGAATATTTCACCCGGGCCGCGCTGCCGCAAATCGGCTTCCGCGATCCGGAAGCCGTCCGTGG
>JAAYXS010000375.1 GCA_012515775.1 Phycisphaerae bacterium | reverse complement strand
GCGAAATGAACGCCGCTGGGAAAACGTCGCCTTTGACCAAAAACTCGTGGTCGCGGCCGAGGGCATCCAGCGCCTCGTACAGCGAGCGAGGCAGCGATGCGATTTCCTTGCGGAACTCCTCGGGTTGAGCTTCGATGTTCAGGTCATACGGGCCAAAGCTGTGCCCGCCCGAATTGCGTTTGTTCTGTATGCCGTCCAGCCCCGCCATCAGCATCGCCGCCAGCGTCAGGTACACGTTTCCCGTGAAATCGGGCGGGCGGTACTCGATCCGCTTGGCCTTCGCCGTGACGGCATAGCGCGGCACGCGAATCGCGGCCGAGCGGTTCGCCAGCGAAAAGAAAAGATTGACGGGCGCCTCGTGCCCTTCCACCAGCCGCTTGTACGAGTTCGTGGACGGGTTGGTAATCCCGGCCAAAGCCCGCCCGTGCTTGAGCAGACCGGCCGTGTAGTGCAGCGCCAGGTCGCTGAGGCTGGCGTAGTTGCGGCCTGTTTCGTCATAGAAAATGGGCTGCCCGGCGGATTCGAGCTTCTGGTGCACGTGCATGCCGTTACCGGCCTCGCCAAAGACCGGCTTGGGCATGAAGGTCGCGAGCTGGCCGTGGCGGCGGCGACATTCTTGATGACGTACTTGATCAGCATGGCCCGATCGGCAGCGACCAGTAGCGGCGCCAGTTCGACCTCTACCTCGCATTGGCCCGGCGCGCCGACCTCGTGGTGGTGGTACCTGATTGGCACGCCGAGTTCCCCGAGCGTCAGCACAATCTCGGTGCGCAGGCTGTGCAGGCGGTCGCTCGGCGGGGTGCGCAGGTAGCCCTGCTTGGCGGGGATAAGCGGCGTCGAGCCGTCCGTTTCAATCTCATTCGACACGATGTGAACGCTCATGTCGTACGGCGAGTTCTTCACCTTCACGCGTTCGAAAACGTGAAACTCGAACTCGGGCGCCATCCAAGCCTCATCCGCCAGGCCGGTCGAGCGCATGTACGCCACGGCGCGGTTCGCGATGTTCCGCGGGTCGCCGGGAAAGGGAATCCTGGTGTCCGCGCTGACCGTCTCGCACAAGAAGCTCAGCGTCGGGCGTTCCATGAACGGATCGATGAACGCGGTCTCTGGCAGGGGGCGCGCGACGACGTCGCCGCTCTCAACCCGTGAGAAGCCGGCCCCGGAGGAGCCGTCATAGCCGACGCCTTCTTCTAGGTGCCGCTGCGAAAATTGATGCGCGGGATTGAGATGTGAAGCCGCTGGCCGGCGACGCCGGTGATCTTCAGGTCGACCATTGCTAAGTCTTTGTCTTTAATATACTTAAGAGCCTCGGCGGCGGATGCGAACACGGACGAGTTACCTCCGATAGGGCGCCGTTTTGGATGGCGTCATACAAGCACCAGCCGGTACCGCGCGTCGCCGCGCGGCCGGCCTTGGAAAATCGCAGTGCGTAGTACAGCAAACGGGGCGACGGCTCGCACCGTCGAGACCATCTACCGGGTCGGATCCCTGATCACGAATGGAGCCGGCGCGACCGAGTAGTGCTCCTGGCCCGCCGCTTCCGGGTCGCGGATATAAGCGAAGACGTAATACACGCCTGGGCCCAGGCTCGCGGGTACCTGATACATGTAGGTTTTCTCGACCTCGACGGAGCTGCAGGCCCGGTCCGTTACCAGGGTATCGATTTCGGGCAGTGTGTCGGCGGGATCTGGGTCGTCTGGGTCTCCTGTTGGATGCGGGTCGTCGTCAATCGTGATACGAATGGTTGCTGTTTCCTCGTCATCCACGCAGCGCCATTTGATCAAGAGCGTCTGACCAGCCTGCAAAGTCGTCATCTGCGCGGGTTTTTCGAGGGCTATAAGAGGCTGCTTTTCATAGGAGCGCCGGTAGATCAGACCTTCGCCGTCATCCCCATACTCCGGCGTCGCGCTGCCAGTATTGGCCATGATGAAGAGGCGATAAATGCCGTCAGGGACAATTCCCCCGGAGGCGAGCGAACCGTCCCACGTAAAAGTTTCGGTCTCCGTGTCGGCGGGCACCAGCCACTGAGCCTGAATCGTCAGCTCATTGCCGTTTGTGTGGACATCGTCGGTATCGATCTTCAGATCGATCAGCGCGTCGACCTTTTTGTTCACCCCGTATTTGATCGTCATGGTGGTGCCGGCCAGGAATTCGTGGTCTTTGGGCGGCTCGGGGTTCTCGGGGGTCGCGGGATAGGGTGGCTCCAGGATGCCCAGTGTCACCGGGGTCTCGTCTGGCGCCCCCTCTACGACGGTGATCTGCCGGCCGGCTTGCACGGGCCGCTCCGGGTTGACCGCGTCGCCGATCAAGGCAAACAGGTTATACACGCCGGGGGCAAGGTCCTCGCCGAGCAGGTCCTGGCCATCCCAGTCGAAGCTGCTATCGGACTCGTCAGAGGTAATGGTCCCCTCGTAAATGAAAAGCTCGTTCCCATTCTCATGATCCAGATCGCTGTCGAGCCCGAGCGTCAGGGTGCCGGTGCCCTCCGGATCCGAAGCGCTCCACGAAATCTTAAGCGCGTCGCTGCCGTGAGTATACGTGGCGTTTTCCGCCGGCTCCGTGAACTCGAACGCCGGAAACTCGTCGATCGTTATGCGCCCGCCGGCCGTCTGGGTCTGCGTGTCCGCCCCGGCCGTAATCACGGCGTAGACCACATATTCGCCGCCCGGCAGCCCGGTGGTGTCCCAATAGGAGGTTTGGGTCAGACTGCCGGCCGTCAAGCTGATATCGTCGGCGACTGTTGTCCGAGCGAGATCGGTGCGCGCTTCGACGTACACGTCAATCGTGGCCGTCTGACCAGTGGCGTTGTACGCAGTCCAGGTTATGGGGACCGACGCGCCCTGCGCCACCGTCGCGTTGCTGGGTGGCGATTGAATCAGCAGCGTCAGCGTGGTGGGTTTGGCCGCTGGATCCGACGTGTTATCGAGGAGAGGCCGACAGCTCGCGCCCGACAGCATCCAGGCGCACACAGCGGTCAGTAGAACAGCGATGCGCATTCTTGTTCCACCTTTGTCCGAGCCCGGCATGGCAGGACTCGGCCCGATAAGTCT
Organism: Phycisphaerae bacterium; assembly: GCA_012515775.1. Lineage (GTDB taxonomy): Bacteria > Planctomycetota > Phycisphaerae > UBA1845 > Fen-1342 > JAAYXS01. The sequence continues at coordinate 1,235 of JAAYXS010000375.1, read as the reverse complement.
ATCGGCACGCGTCGCGCTGCACTGTAACTGCGCCCGCCACCAGCTCCGGCGCGCAACCCTGCCGCCGGTGCATTATTCGCTCCGCAGCCCGTCCGTCAACTCGGGCCCCGCGCCGGATTTGGCAACACACCTGGGCGCTGCTAACATTCGGCGCGACCGGGAGACGATAACGGCACAGGCAGATAGCCTGGCCCGACGGCCTGCGCAAGGATATTCGGATGGCAACCAAGGCGCTTATCTCGTTGCCGGTGGCGATGCTGGCGGCCGTTGCCTCATTGTTGGTGCTTCAGCCGGGCTGCGGACCGGCGTTGCTCAACCTGACGGCCGAGCGGAGGGGCAATGTCACGGTAAGGGTCATCAACACTACGCCCTATACGGCGGCATTTACTTACGGGTCGTGGGACGCCTGGGACCGCAGCCCGCCGGGGCCGGTGCAGATGCAGCAATTGGTGCTGGCGGCCAACTCGAGCAGCGCGCCCGCAACGGTCACCTGCGCCCGCAACTTCTCGATAGGAACTCGCGATTTCATCGAGCGTGCCGAATTGGTAGACGCCCCGGAGACTTTCAGCAATTTCAACCCGGACGCCTTCGACTCAGTGGTGCACTTCTCGAATATCCCACCCGGCAACCCCGGAGCCGCCCTGCCGACGGTCGGTACTGCCCTGGGCAATGCCCGTCTGCTGGGCCGGCACTATGAGTGCGGTGACGAACTGATCTTCACGCTGGTTGAAGACCCGGACGCCGAGGGCGGATTTCGCATCGATTTCAGCGTCATTCCGGAATCAGAGTAACAGCAGAACGATCGCCGCGCGGCACGGATCGTGCATCGGAGCGCTAGCGAAACAGGTGCGAGTTGGTTAGCCTGCGCCTGGCTACGTAGATGCACGCGGCCCCGCCGCGCGGGTGCCTTGCCCAGGCGCCAAACGCGGGCACGACTGGCAACGGCGTTCCAGAAGAACGGCCCGCGAACGCACCAAAACCATCCGCAAGCTGAGGAATAGCCATGCCGTCCGTTATTGCCGACAAAGTCGCTACCGATATGGGGTCCGCCTCTTTCATTCGCGAGATGTTCGAGAAGGGCCGCCGCCTCAAAGCCGAGTTCGGCGAAGACAACGTTTTCGACTTCTCGCTCGGCAACCCCAATGCCACGCCGCCGGACGCGTTTTTCCGCGCCCTGCGGGCGGCGGCCGAGGAGCACCAGCCGGCCCTGCACCGCTACATGCCTAACGTGGGCT
>JAAYXS010000053.1 GCA_012515775.1 Phycisphaerae bacterium | reverse complement strand
TGACCCCGACGGCGGGGCGGCTGTTCATCAGCGGGCTGGAGGTAGTTCCCGCGAACTATACCGCGGTCCGGCGGCGGGTCGGCTTCGTGTTTCAGGACCCGAATGACCAGCTCTTCTGCCCGACCGTGCTGGACGACGTCGCCTTTGGCCCGCTGCACCTGGGCTTGCCGATTGAAGAGGTAATTGAGCGCGTGCAGGCAGCGCTGCGGCGTGTCGGCCTGCCCGGTTTTGAACGCCGCGTTCCGCAGCGGCTCTCGGCCGGCGAGAAGCGTCTGGTGGCCATCGCGACTGTGCTCAGCTACGAGCCAGAGATATTGGTCCTGGACGAGCCGAGTGCGGCGCTCGATCCGCGCAACCGCCGGCGGCTGATCGAGTTGTTGAAGGGGATCGGCGGCACACAGCTTGTAGCGACGCACGATCTGGACCTGGCCTGGGAATTGTGCGAGCGCGCCGTGCTTCTGGCGGGCGGGCGCGTGCTGTCGGACGGGCCAGCCACGACCGTGCTTTCGGACCGGCAACTGCTCGAGAGCGCGGGCCTCGAACTGCCGCTGTGCCTGGGGAATCAGCGAGGAGTTTGAGTGGCGTCGCGCCGGTCGAGGGAACTCGGCTCATTCTGGGGCGACACGGCACGATTCCCGGGCGCCGGGCCCCGGTTGTGCTTGCGTTGCACCGCTCAAGAGTAGGGCAACTGGTTTAATTCCGGGGCGGCACGCCCCGGCTCTGCTATCTCTTTTTGCGCTTTGGGGCTTTTTCCTGGCGCTCTTTCTTCTCTTCGAACTCCTCCTCGTCGTCGTCCGCCAGCTCCGGCAGGTACTTGAAGGAGAGATTCAGCCGGACGCGATAGGCAACTACTTTGTTGTCTTCGATTCGCACGTCGAACTTCGTGACTTCAGCGATGCGCAGATCTTTCAGGCTGCGTGCCGCGGTCTCGACGGCGTTGCGGGCGGCCTGCTCCCAGGATTGCTCGCTGCTTCCGACCAACTCGATGACCTTGTAGGTGCTGTTCGGCATACCGTTCTCCAATCTGGTAATCTCGAAGGTCTCGTGATTTCGAAGGGTCTCCAACAGGTGATTTCAGAGGCCACGCGCGGCAGAAAGTGGCTCCGCGCCTGGCGAAATGGTAGCACGCCGCCGGCGCAGCAACCATGCCCAATCGGGCAGGGATCAAGGGATCGAGGGATCGAGGGATCAAGAGGGCCTATTTAAACGCCTGCGGGCGAACTCCCCCCGCCGGCCTTGCACCCCCCCTCGCCCGCCAAGCACCTACTCATCACCGTCAAAGAGGCCCCCGCACGTTCGACTCTTTACGATCACCCGCATAAAATGCACTGCTTTGGAGCGGGTTTTCCTCAAACAGGATGAACAAATTGACGCGCACATCGGCTCAAATTCGGCAGGACTTCATCGAGTTTTTCCGTCAGCGGCATGCGCATCACTTCGTGCCCAGCAGCCCCGTGGTGCCCCACGAGGACCCGACGCTGCTGTTCACCAACGCCGGCATGAACCAGTTCAAACCCTACTTCCTGGGTCTGCAGAAGCCCCGCTGGCCGCGCGCGGTCAACACGCAGAAGTGCATCCGCGCCGGCGGCAAGCACAACGACTTGGACGACGTCGGGCACGATACCTACCACCACACGTTCTTCGAAATGCTGGGCAACTGGTCCTTCGGCGACTACTTCAAGCGCGAGGCCATCGCCTGGGCGTGGGAGTTGCTGACCGAAGTCTGGGGCCTGGATAAGACCCGCCTGCACGCCACCTACTTCCAGGGCGATGAGGCCGAGGGTCTGGAGCCGGACCTGGAGGCGCGCGACCTGTGGGCCTCGGTCACGGACATTGACCCGACGCATATCCATCCCGGCAGCAAGAAGGACAACTTCTGGGAGATGGGCGAAACCGGGCCCTGCGGACCGTGCAGCGAAATCCATATCGACCTGACCGAGGACAAGAGCGGCGGCACGCTGGTAAACGCCGGCGATGCACGCGTGATGGAAATCTGGAACCTGGTGTTCATCCAGTTCAATCGCGGGCCGGACGGCAAGCTGTCGCCGCTGCCGGCACGGCACGTCGATACCGGCATGGGTTTCGAGCGCGTCACGGCGCTGCTACAGGGCAAAAAGAGCAATTACGACACGGACGTGTTCGCGCCGATCTTTGCGGCGATTCAAGCCGTGACCGGCGCCCCTGCCTACGGCGGACGGTTGGAAGCCAAGGAGCAAGGGATCAAGGGATCAAAGGATCAAGTGGAAGACCCGGCCGTGATGCGCGACGTCGCCTACCGCGTCATCGCTGATCATGCGCGCTGCCTGACCTTCGCCCTGACTGACGGTGCCGTGCCGGATCGCGAGGGGCGCGGCTACGTGCTGCGGCGAATTCTGCGTCGGGCCGTGCGCTACGGCTGGCAATACCTCGAGACCCACGAGCCGTTCATCTATCGCCTGGTGCCGTCGATCGTGGAAACGATGGGCGCGGCTTTTCCGGAGCTGCGCAGCAACCCGCAGCGCGTAATGGACCTGATTCGCGAGGAGGAAGACTCGTTCGGGCGCACATTGGAGCGCGGCATCGAGCTGTTCGAAAAGGCGGCCGCCCTGGCGCGCGAAGAGCATCACGGCGTGATCCGCGGCGAGGACGCCTTCAAGCTGCACGATACGTACGGCTTTCCCATCGATCTCACCGAGATCATGGCGGCCGAACGCGGCCTGCGCGTGGATATCGGCGAGTACGAGCGGCTGATGGAGCAAGCACGTCAGCGGGCCCGTGCGGCCGGCAAGCTGGCTGAGACGCGCTTTGGGCAGGTTCCGGGCGAGGTGATCGAGCACGCCGGCCCGACTTATGACCGCCCGAAGTATGAGACTGACCGGCTGGTCGCGACGGTAACGGCCGCGGTGCGGTTTGAGGGTGATGGAACCGCGAAGGCCCTGGCGCCGGGCGAAGCGCTTAGCCCCGGCGACCGTGCGGCGATCATCACTGATCGCACATGCTTCTACGCTGAGCAAGGCGGGCAGATTGGCGATGCGGGCCGAATCGAATCACCCGAAATCCGCTTTGACATTGAGGACACGGCCCGCGCAGGCGAAGCCGTACTGCACCTGGGCACAATGGTGCAGGGTCACATATCGGCCGGCCAGACGGTCGGCCTGGTTGTGGATCAACGCCGCACTTTGACCAAGAAGAATCACACCGCCACGCACGTTTTGAACTGGGCGCTGCGCGAGGTGCTGGGGGATCACGTGCAGCAGAAGGGCTCGCTGGTCGATCAGGACAAGACGCGCTTCGACTTTTCGCAGCCGCGGCCGCTGACCGCGGACGAGTTAGCGGCGGTGGAGCGGCTGGTCAACGAGCGCATTGCCGCGCGCTTGCCGGTGTACGACAAGTACGTACCGCAGCAGCAGGCGCTTCAGATTCATGGCCTGCGTGCGGTTTTCGGCGAGAAGTATCCGGA
>JAAYXS010000374.1 GCA_012515775.1 Phycisphaerae bacterium | reverse complement strand
ATGGCCGAACTGCTCAAAACGGTTTTCGACGCGTCTTACGTTGCGGTGGAGATTCGGCAGTGCGTGGCGACGGCTGGAACCGCGTCTGAGCCTGTGCTCCAGGAAGCGATTCGGTGCCAGGAGGCACAGATCGGAACGGTGGCATTGGGGCGCTGCGCGCATGGCAGCTACGCCGCGAGCACGGCCGCCCGCCTGGCAGACTACGCCCGGCTGATTGAGGCCGTGGCCACGGTGGCGCACGAGCGTGCGCACTGGCAGAACCTGGCGTGGTCTGACGATCTGAGTCATTTACGCAACCGCCGCTATTTTGACCAGCGTTGCGACGAGTTGCTGGCCCATTGCGCCCGGCATCGCGTCCACCTGACGATCCTGCTGTTGGATTTGGACGATTTCAAAAGCTACAACGACCGATTGGGGCACGCGACGGGTGACGCGCTACTGCGCGAAGTCGCCTACCTGCTGACGCACTGTTCGCGCGAATCGGACATCGTGGCTCGTTACGGCGGGGATGAGTTTGCGATCCTCTTCTGGGATGCGGAGAAGGCCCGCGTGCCCGGTTCGCGGCACCCGTCCGATCCGCTCGCTTTCGCCGAGCGCTTCTGCCAGGCCATTCGCACACACAGTTTTCGCTGCCTGGGGCCGAATTCCCCGGGCGAAGTGACGGTTTCGGGCGGCCTGGCTACGTTCCCGTGGGACGGCACAACGCGCGAGGAACTGATGCGCGCCGCGGACGCCGCACTACACGAGGCAAAACGCACCGGCAAGAACAGGATCAAGCTGGCCACATCTGGGCCGAACGGTACAACGGCGCTGCATGCCGACGACGCGCCGCCGCTGGATCAGGCAGACGGTTGACAGCCGCTCTACGGATTCTGCATACGGCCGATTCCCACATCGGGGCCGATTTACCCCGGCGCAGCGGTACGCGCTATCGCCGCGGCTTTGATTTCGTTGACAGCTTTCGCCGCGTGCTGGCCAGGGCCGCAGAAGCCGCGGTCGATTTGGTAATTCACTCCGGGGACCTGTTCGACACGCCCGATCCAACCGAAGGGGCCATCGGCGCGGCTTGCGAGCCGATCGCGGAACTGGCGCGAGCGGGCATTCCGGTCGTCATTGTGCCGGGCAATCACGAACGTTCCGTTCTGCCGCACTTGCTGTTGCTGAATCATCCGAACATCTACGTAGTTCGCGAGCCGATGACCGTGGTAATCGAGTCCGCCGCCGGCCGCATCGCTGTGGCGGGGTTTCCCTGCATTCGCCGCCGCAGTGCGGCCGAATTCGCGGCTGCAGTCGAGGCGACCGGTTGGAGGAACATTGCCGCGGACGTGCGCATATTGGCGGTGCATCAGACGTTTGAGGGGGCGCGCTGCGGGCCGGCCAATTTCAGATTCCGGCCCGGCCCGGACGTTGTGCCGCGCGACGCCGTGCCGGAGGGCTTTGATTACGTAGCCGCGGGGCACGTTCACCGGTATCAGATGCTGTGGCGTGATGGCGCGGCGAATCGTGACGCGGCGGTGCATCGCGGGCCACCGATCGTCTATTCCGGCTCGCCCGACCGCATTGCCTTTGCGGAGATGGGCGAACCGAAGGGCTGCGTGTTAGTGGAGTGGGCGCCTGGCGAGGTCCGCCCGCGTTTTCTAGAGCATCCGGTGCGCCCCATGGCAATTGCCTCAGTGGACGTAACTGGCCTGACGCGCAAGGCGCTGGTTGAGGCAATATTGCAGCGGGCGGCCGAATTGCCGGCGTGCGCCACAGCCCAGATTCGACTAACGGGGCGGGCCACGAAACGCATGCTGGCCGGTCTGCAAATGACGGCCCACCTGCGCACCGCGCGGCCTGACCTGCTGGCGAGCATTTCATCCAGTGCCGTGGAATGGGTTACAGAGCGTGCGTTCTTTCAACAGGCCGGTGCAACGCCCGCATCCGCCTTTGACGTGCTCGACGCGCCGCACGCTGACATCAGGCGTGTTCCAGCGGCGGAAGTCGGCACGCTGCCGCCCGTGTGCGGTTCGTACTGTCTATACAGCGAAGAGGGGCGCTTGCTATATGTCGGCAAGGGGGTGAACGTGCGGACCCGGTTGCGCTCGCATCTGCGCGGCTCTTCGGCGACCAGTCGCTTCGGCAACTGGTCGGGTCAGATCGCGCACATCGAGGTGCGCCCGGCGGCGTCCGAACTCGAGGCGCTGCTGGTCGAGGCTGAGCTAATCCGCCGGCTTACGCCACCGTTCAACCGGCAAATGCGGGCGTGGAAACACTACTGCTACCTTCGGCTCAACCGGCGCGCGTTCGGACAGCTGGAGATTTGTCCTGAGCCGCGCGGGCGCGTAATGTTCGGACCGCTGCACAGTGAGGCCGCCGCTGACCGGGCACTTGAGGCGTTGTGCGTATGGTTCGGATTGGCGCGTTGCGAACCATACGATTCGGCCCGGCATTCACCGCTCGGCGGACCGACTCGGCTGTGCCGCCGATATTTCCTAGGAACGTGTGCCGGGCCCTGTGCGGAGCGGATCAGCCGCGAAGAATACCAGCGGCGGCTCGCGCGGCGGGATGCGCTGCTGGCCGGCCAGCAAACTGAGGACGTTGCGCAGATTGCAGCGGAGTTCGAGGCGCTGGGCTCAAACCCGGAAGAGGCGCGGGAGCGCGAACGAATGCTGCGAACGCTGGTTTACTTGTGTCGCACGGCGGTTCTGTTGCGCCGGGCGCGCGGCTTGTTGAATCGCTTGCTGGTGCTGCCCGGTGGCGACGGCGCGCACACAGCGGCCGTTATCACGGCCGGCGGACTGCACCTGGCCCAGTTTGCCGGCGGAGAAAACGCGGCCCGCGAGATGTGGGACTGGCATATTGAGAAGGTGAAGGCTGGACGCCAGAGCGGCTCGCCCGTCCTGCCAAAACCGGTCGCGGACACCCTTTGCACCGCGGCGCGAGCGCTGGCGCGACATCCGGACGTCTACAGGTGTCAGGCCGCCATAGGCGAAGAGCAAATTGGCGTGGAAAAATGACCGCATCGACTGCGGCGCCATTATAATTGGCCAGTGTTGGGCCGACGATTTTCTCGGGAGCCAGCCCGACCGGGCGAAGGAGCTAGGCCATGCCGCAATCACCCGAACCCCAGCGAAATCCGGAAGATGTCGCCACAACGGGCCCGCAATCTTCGGCTTCGTCCGCACCGGCGGCGCCGCCTGCGAGGCAGCGTGCGCGGTGGAAGCGCCGGCTCGCGATCAGCCTGCTGATCGTCCTGGTGTTGTTGGCGGTGCTAGTGGGATTCGCACCAACCATCGCCTCAACTTCGGCGGTTTACAACGGCATCCTGGGCGCGGTGAACAGCAATCTGCAGGGCAAGCTGCAAGTAGACGAGCTTCACCTGTCCTGGGGCGGGCCGATCGCGATCCACGGCCTGCGCGTCACGGATCCGCAGCAGCAACAGGTGCTGCACATTCCACGCGTGGTAGCCGAGGCCGGCGTGTGGCGGCTGCTCACGTCCACGATGGCGTTCGGCGAGATCACTCTCGACTCGCCCGCTCTTGTTATCGAACAGAACAGCGACGGGCAACTCACGCTTGCGCAAGCTTTTGAGTCACGCCGGCCGACGCCCTCAACGCCGAAGCCGGCCGGCGAATTGCCAGCGCCGGAGGGCCGCCTGATTGTGAAAAACGGCGCCGTCAAAGTGGTGCGCCCGGGAGCAACACCGTACGACATGACCGAGCTCGATGGCCAGGTGGACCTCAAGACACTGAATGAAGTCGGCGCCAGATTCGCGCTCACGTTGGCCGATGGCACCAAACTCGCAGGCGAGGCGGCGGTTCGACGATTGCTCACTCAGGGCAAGCTGGACCCGCGGAATGCAAGCGGCGATCTCCGCCTCAGCTCGGACCGCAACGTGCAAATCGGACCGCTGGCCGCCCTGGCAGGCCAGCCCGGCCTTCAAGGCGGACTCAACGTCGATGTCGATGCCAAGCTCGACTCCGGCACGCTGGACGGCCGCTTCACCATCGCCGTGGCTGGGCTGCAAAGCGAGCAACGGGCGGCGGCCAATGCCACGCCCATAAACGCGGAGCTGAAAGGGCAGGTTCGCTGGGCGGACAACCAGCTCGCGGCCAATCTCAACCTGGCCGGTGAGGCCGGACACGCGCAGGCCGAACTTGCGTATCGAGGTTCCGATCAGCCGTCGAACGTCACGGTGGATGAGCTTGTCACCGCGGCGCTGAGCGGGAAGCCCGTGGCGGTTCCTGATTTCACGATGCGCGCACAAGCCGAAATCGACCTGGCCAAGCTCGGCCGGGCTGTCCCGGAATTATTGAACGTCAAAGAAGGCGTGGAACTGACGGCCGGGAGGCTGGAGCTGGCGGATTTGACGATCCAGGGCGGCGCGACACCCATCGCGAGCGCCAAGCTGTCGCTGAAAGACGTGGCGGCCCGCGGCAGTGACAAAGCCATCCGGCTCGAGCCCGTGCAATTCAGCTTGGACTCGGCTCTGGAGAGCGGCAGGGGGCTTCAAGTGCGCGGCGTGGAGTTGACGGCCAGCTCTATGCAACTGAAAGCCAGCGGGCCGGCCAACGATTTGCACGCCGCGTTCAAGGCCGATTTGGGCCGGCTGCAGCAAGAACTCGGCCAGGTATTCGACCTGGGTGCGCTTGAGCTGGCAGGTAACACCAGCGGAACTGTTGATTTCAAACGGGTCAACGATGAGCAAATCGATGTCGGCATTCGGGCAACGGTGGAAGGCCTGCGTTACGCCAGCGTCGGGCGCCGTCTGGACGGTGCAGTGCAGGCGCAGACCAGCATCAGGCCGGCCGCCGAGGCGCGGCCGCTGACGCTGGGCGGCGAGTGGCTGGTTCAGAATGCCCGCCTGGACGGCAAGGCGCTGGCGGACGGCGACGTAAAGCTTACGTACGACGTGAAGCTCGACCAGGACAAGCAATCCATAACAATCGACAAGTGCAGCCTGGCTTCGAAAGCGTTGACAGCCGAAGTCGCTGGCACCATCGCGCAGTACACCGGAGACTGCCAGTTGAATCTGCAAGGGCGGTACTCCGCTTCCTGGGAGGCGGTGACTGCTCTACTGCACAAGCTGACGCCAGCCACTGCAGACACCGTCATCATCGCGGGCAACAGCGCCAGTGAATTCAAGATCACCGGGCCGGCATGCGCGAAAACCCAGCCCGGTTTCCGCGATATGAGCACTGGAGCTGGCGTGACGTGGACCTCCGCCGAGCTATACGGCGTCAGAATGGGCGCGGCGCAGCTCGCGCCCGCGCTGAAGGATGGCCGTCTGACGCTGCCCAAGGCCACGATTCCGGCCGGCGACGGCAAGGTTAACCTTGGTGCCGTGATCGATTTCCAGCCCGCGGATCCGACTCTTCAGATGCCGGGCAAAACCAAGCTGCTGGAGAACGTGCCGGTCACGAAGGAATTGGGCGCCCAGCTACTGAGCCGAATCAACCCCATATT
>JAAYXS010000373.1 GCA_012515775.1 Phycisphaerae bacterium | reverse complement strand
GCCTGCCGCGGGCCACGCGTCGCCGAAAGAGCAGAGCCGGGGCGTGCCGCCCGGGATTACCGCCAACAACCTCCCACGCGCGCAATCGTCCGCCCGCGATCTGCGCCCGCCTGACCCCAGCCCACCTGACATCCGCGCCGACTGACTGGATCCGAGCCCGAAGCGCAAGCGAGGGCAACCATTCCCCCGCAGCCCGTAGCGTCGGCCCCGCGTGGCCGACGTCGCACGTCCAGCGCGCACCTCCCCGTTCCACACCCCGCAAGCGCGCGCCAACAGCACTGAGTGCCGTAGGCACGCCATGACCGTAGCCCAGGATGAAATCCTGGGAACCGCGAACAGCCCGCGCCCGCTGAGTCCCGTAGGGACCACCGAAGCCTCACGCCATCAACTAGCCCCGTCCCCGTCCCCGTTCCCGAGCAGAGCCGGGGCGTGCCGCCCCGGATTGATGCCAACCCGCCGCAATTCGCTTTATGCGAGCAGAGCCGGCGCGTGCCGCCCCGGATTACCGCCAACAACCTCCCACCCGCGCAATCATCCGCCCCATCCCTCGGTCTCCGGCGCCGCGCCCGCCGGCGCGCCGCGGGAGAATTTCGTACCCAAGTTCCGTCCGTGATCGCCGTTTTCTTGCGTCTATTCCGGACCCTTAAGCGTCCGCCCAGGCCGTCCTGCAAAATTTTTCAAATTCTTTCCCATTTTCATGAGCGCGCGGCGCGCCGTTTACGTTTTATAGGCAGAGGCGCGTCAGGGTGCCGCGTCCCGCGAGGGCGTTCGTGAGCGGCAGCGCGTCCGGATCAGAGGAGGAGTTGCAACACACACACCATAGACACCGCGCGCCCGCGGCCGCGCTCCCGCGCCGCGGGCAGTGCATTGTGTCAGTTATCACTTAAACCCCGCCACTGATTATCACTTCAAAAGCAGCCATTTTGAGGAACACGCACCTGATCGCGTAGGTTGCCCGGCCGGTCTTCACTGGCTCTCGCGATGAGACTGCCATATCTTACCGCCCATGATCGCCTTGACGTACTCGCGTGAATTCGAAGAGCAGATGGCTGAGGCGCTGCCGATTTTGGGGGCCGCGGCGCTGGAACAATCACTAATGGGCGTCCACAAAGTCCTTTTTAAACTCCCGGACATTAGCGAAAAGAAGCTCGCGCTTTGGATTTGGACAGAGGGACATGCGCGTTTCGGCACAGTGACCCGCGGACGGAGAGGGTGCGGGCTGCGGATCTGGGTGCCTGCGCGTGGCCACGAGCTGATGGTTGCGACGGGCCGCACGGAACTGGCCGTAAGCGTTGGTAGCTGCCCCGCGAGAGAAAAGGGCCGCTACATCGTTTCGACCAACGCGATTGAGTCTAGTGCAAGGACGGCGGCCGTCGCAGTGCTCACAGAACTCGCCAAGCTGGAAAAGAGACGGCTGAGGCGCACCAGACGCCTCGGTCGCGGCCAGTCGGACAACTCGAATGGGATGTGCGAGAACCGCGCCGGGGGAGTGTGACAGCAGCCGGCCATGGCAGTGCCGAAGTATATGAAGGCTCCTCGCGTCGGGCCGAAGCGACCAGCAACGGGCATGACAGACCGGTGGCGGTCCGCCGCGCTCCGTCGTAGCCGAACAGCGTCTCCGTGTCCTTGCAGGCGATAGAGCCCGTCAAACTCCCTGAGCGAGCGCGTGCCGTTGCGGTTCCGTAAACGAATTCCATCCACGGAACTACCCTGCCCTGCTCACTTCAGTCCGTATGCACTACTTCTCCTCATCGGCAGATTAGTGGTCCAGCAACCAAGTGCTCTTCCAGGAAAAGGTGCAATTCGGGTAGTGATGCTTACCGCAACCGAATGAAAGGCTAAATGATCCCTCCCGCGACGCGTAGTGCCATTGCCCGGTCCCCGCCGCGGGTTGCGGAAGCTCGTCAATGTGCTCAGGCACGAGGTCCTGAAGGGTTTTCGGAAACTGGCCGTGGGCCGTGTAGTAAGCCTCGAGCGCGGCGATGATAGGTTCTGCGCGCTTCTTGCTTTCCTCAATGCTGCTCGGCGACCAGGATTCACAGCCGCCCAGCCTGATGACGACCAGTGCGGACAACGCGAGCAGCGCGAGCAGTCCGGCGATGCAGAGGCGTCTGCTTACGTGAATCACCCTAGGTCCTCCAACCTGCGCCGCCTTAGACGCTAACTACACGCGCTGGCTTTCGGGGGTTTGCTCGGCTCATTGCTTGGGGACTCCGATTTGTTGGAATCGGGGCTCGAGTCGTCGGGGGAAGTTGGCGAATCGCTTCGAGGATTCGCCGGCGGTTCACCCGGCGTCGTGATCCTTTCGTCGTTCTCACGGTCGCGGATTAGACGACCGTCCGCCATTGCTTCGTCAACCATAGCGTCAATGTCATCGATAGGTCGACCCTCCTCTTTCGCCTTTTTCCCGATCTCCCGCCCAACAGAGTTGTTGTGCTTGTCGGCCTGGGTATCTGGATTATCCGGATTTCCCGCTTCGTGAATGTCGCCTATCTCCTTGGCTGTATCCTCGTCATGTTTGTAGGCTAGGCGTGCCTGCCAGTCCGCGTGGCGCGCGGCATTCTGCGCTCCGCCCGGATCGGCAGCGGAGCCCTGGTCCTTGTATTTTTCGGAATACTGGCACGATTTCTTGTATGACTCCCCAGCGCCGCCGTCCCATGCGTCAAGAGGCCCCACCGCAAGAACGCCGCCGACAGCTTCACTGACCTTTCGCACGATGCCTTGGCCAGGATACAGGCCAAGGCTGTCGATCAAATCCACCGGCGCGGACAAAACGTAACAATAGAGATTGATACCACCGAAGTAACGCAGCGGATCCCGCTGTATCCATCTTCCCATCTCCGGCGAATAGCTGCGGAACTGGAAGTGGTACAGCCCGACACTCGCGTCGTAGCGTTGGCCCGTCCAGCCGAACGGGTTGCCGTAAGCTGACACAGTTGTACGCACCCAGGCTCCGCTCCCTCCCCCGGCCTCGGCGTCCCACGTCTCAATGTACGTCTTGCCGT
>JAAYXS010000372.1 GCA_012515775.1 Phycisphaerae bacterium | reverse complement strand
CGGGTTGCGTCCAAGCATGGTCCGCCTCCGGGTTTTGTTCTACCTTAGATAAGAGTATGAGCAGCGCCGGAAATATCAAAGCAGGCGCTTAACTCGAGGCGAGCCGCCGGACGCGTGCCGGACCGGCTATAGTACGCCTCTTCGAAGCGCGGTACGTTTTCAAAACTCCTGCTTGCGGAGTGAAAATATGAAAGTCGCCGTCATTCCTGCTATCAACAAGCCGTTTGTGTTTGAGGAACGCCCGATTCCAGAGGCGGGCCCGGGGCAGATTCGCATCAAGGTGGCCGCGTGCGGCGTTTGCCACAGCGACTACCACATTTGGGAGGGCCTTTTCGATGCTCGGCTGCCCATTGTGCCCGGGCACGAGGTGGCCGGATATGTGGACCAGGTTGGGCCGGGCGTCGATTGGTGGAAAGTCGGCGACCGCGCCGGCATGCCGTGGATCTTCTCGACATGCGGCCATTGCGACGCGTGCGTGGCCGGCGACGATCCCGGTTGCCCGAATCAGTTGGCCACGGGTGTCACCGTGGACGGCGGCTACGCGCCGTACATGCTCGCGCCGGCCGCCTACGCTACACGAATCCCGGAGGGCATCGACCTGGCCGAGGCCGCGCCGCTGTTTTGTGCGGGCCTGACGGTCTACACGCCGCTGGCGGAGGCCGGCGTGCGGTCAGGCATGACGGTGGCCGTGCAGGGCCTGGGCGGCCTCGGACACCTGGGCGTGCAATATGCGCGGGCGCTGGGGGCGCGGGTGATTGGCATCACGCGCGGCGAGGAGAAATGCGCCTTCGCCCGCTCGCTCGGGGCAGAAGAGGCGATTGACACGCAACGCGAGGACCCGGGCAAAGCCTTGCGGCGCCTGGGCGGCGCGGATTTGATCCTCACGACGATTACGGCCGCCGCCGCGATCGCGCCTTTGCTCGCCGGGCTGAAATCGCGCGGCACGCTGGCGTTCGTTGGCGCCGCACCCGAAACGATACCGATTGTGCCTATGTACGTGGTTTCCCGCCGATTGCGGATCATCGGGTCGATAGTCGGCAATCGACGGCAGATGCGGGAGGTCCTCGATGTGGCGGTGCGGCACAACGTCCGCCCGCGTATCGAGCGCTATCGCCTGGAGCAGGTGCAGGAGGTTTTCCAGCGCATGGCGGAAAACAAGATTCGCTATCGCGCGGTGCTCACCTTCTGATTCCGGCGGCCGCTTGCAGCGGGCGCAAGAACTCGGGAAACTTTGCAGGAGTTGAGAGGCGTTTCATGCGTTCGACATGTGGTATAGCACATTTGCGCGCCGCGCGCCCCGGGCTGGTCGCCGTGTATGCCGCGGTGCTGGCCCTGGCGTGGCTGCCGGCCGTCGCACACGCGCAATCCGCCCCGGCTACTGCTCCAGCCACGCGGCCGGGCTTCGAAAACCCAGTCGGGTGGAAGTGGCTGCTGGAACCGTTTGAAATCTTGCCAAATGCGCCGGCGCCCCATTGGGAGGGGCAAGTGGGTTACGTCGAGTACTCGTTCAAGAGGGTGGCGCACGGGATCGTTGTGGTCTATCTGGCGACACCCGACCGAATTGGCGGACGCGGGCAGGGCAATGAATACCGCGTGGTCGTTCTGGCCGACGGTCACCGCCACAACGTTGAGCCGAAGTCGTTCATGCACAGCACTGAGGGAATGAGGTATCACTTCCGGCCGGCACGTGTAATGCCGCCTGACCGTCCGTCGTGGATCGGTATTGAAATGCTGACGCCGGAGGGCCGGCGGCGCCAGTCGGAAGATGCCCTGCGACGCGCCGCCGCCGCCGGGGTGGAGGTGTTGCCGCTGCCGGAGATAGGCCAGCCGCTGCATTTCCGGCTTAAGACGCTGGATGGGAGCGTCGTCAGTGACGCGGAGCTGCGCAGCAAAGTGGTGCTGATTGATTGTTGGGCCAGTACGTGCTCGTCTTGCATGGAGAAGACGCCCCGGCTGAGGGAGTTGTATAGCGCGCGGCAGCCTGAGGGTTTGGCTATCATCGGGATCAATTTCGACGAGAGTCCGGAGAAGGCCAGACAACTGATCGCGGAGCGCGAGCTGCAATGGCCGCAGGTATACGTTCCGTCTGACAATCGCACGCGCCAATTGTGGTACGAAGCTTCAAGTGTATCGAACCTGCCGCGGCTGATTTTGCTGGATCGTGAAGGAGTAGTGCGCGGCGACGTTGACCACCAGCGATTAGACGTTGAGATCAACAAGCTGCTTGGCGGCGCAAAACCGTGACCGCGATGTGCCTTGCGGCGTAAACTGTGCGCTGGCGTAGTCTGCAAGTCCGGGCAGCTCAGGGACTAACAAGAATTTCGCTCCGAGCGGAACAATGGAACCGTGTGTCCTCGCCATCCTGCGCCGGCCGGGAGGACTATTCGCTCTGACGGCCCGTCGCCGCACGCCATTTAAGCCGCCTCTGCCGCACTCTACAGAAACTGAAATGCCGGCGCGGTGCCCGTACGAAGAGGCTTTGCTGCCGCTGGCAGAGTTGTCGGCTCCGCGGATGGTCGATCGCAGGCTGCTGGCGGCGTGGGAAGCGCTG
>JAAYXS010000371.1 GCA_012515775.1 Phycisphaerae bacterium | reverse complement strand
TGCTTCCAATGACAACGCGCTCAGCTCGCGTACAATACCGTACCCGAATCATCGGAACGGAGACGCCATGGCGGACATAGCACCTAACAGGCAACCCCGCGGTAACACCGACCCCCGCCGGACTGCCAAACGAGTTGGTCCAAGCGGGGACGGACGGACGGCTCCAGCGGCTCGCAAGCTGATTGACATTCCGACCATCGAGCGTGCTTTCCGGGAGATTCTGATCGCGATCGGCGAAGATCCCGACCGCGAAGGCCTGCGCAAGACGCCCGCCCGCATCGCCCGCATGTACGCGGAGCTCTTCGCGGGTTTGCGGCAGGATGCTGAAGAGCATCTGCAAGCGACCTTTGACGAGGGACACCATGAGATGGTGGTGCTGCGCGACATCCCGTTCAACAGCATGTGCGAGCACCACTTCATGCCCTTCGAGGGCAAGGCCCACGTAGCCTACATCCCGGGCGGCAAAGTGCTCGGGCTCTCGAAGCTGGCCCGCATCGTGGACGTCTACTCGCATCGGCCGCAGGTTCAGGAGCGCCTGACGTCGCAGGTGGCCGACCTGCTCGCAAAACGGCTCCAGGTGAAAGGCTGTGCGGTCGTGTTGGAGGCCGTACACACCTGCATGACCTGCCGCGGCGTCAAGAAAAGCGGGAGCGTGATGATCACCTCCGCCTTGCGCGGCATCATGCAGACCAGCCAAAGCACCCGCGCCGAGGCGTTGTCCCTGTTAAACCGCTGATCACCGCCTTAATCGCGAAATCTCATCCCGCCGCGGTGCCGGCTGTTTTCGTCGTCTCGCCGCCCCGGTGGCCGGCCCTCAAATAACGATCCGACAGCGGGCTGAGCACAGGCGCGACTGGGCCGGCGTCGGCCCCCTGTTCCAGGGGAGACGGGACGGATAAGATTACGGTTTTCCCTGCAGCTTGGGCGCAGGGGCAGACCCACAAAAGGAGCGCAGGATGCCGGTTCCAAGCGATCGCAAGTATTCGCAGACGCATGAGTGGTTCAAAGCCGACGGAAAAATCGTGACCATGGGCATCAGCAAGTTTGCGGCCGACGAGCTGACGGACGTAACCTACGTCTCTTTGCCGCAGGTGGGCAGTCAGATCGAAGGCGGCACGCACTTCGGCGAGGTGGAATCCGTCAAGGCGACGAGTGAGCTGTTCACGGCCGTTTCCGGCACGGTGCGCGAGGTCAATCCGCGGTTGGCGGACGAGCCGGAGCTGGTGAACAACGACCCGTTCGGGGAGGGCTGGATGCTCAAGGTGGAGTGCACGGACCTGTCGCCGCTGGACAAGCTGCTGGATGCGGCGGCCTACGATAAGATGATTAGTGAAGCGTGAATGGCGTCCTCAAGTTCGCCAAGTCACTACGCTGGGCGCTGGAATCATTGTGACTTGACGACCTGGATTTGATGACTGATTTCCCCGCCCGGAGTTCCCCGCGATATGTCTACTGACTCGAACCTGCCCGATTTGCTCGGTCCCTCGGATAGCTTTGTCGACCGCCACGTTGGGCCGCGCGACGCGGAAATCCGCGAAATGCTCGGCCTTTTGGGCTACCGCAGCCTCGACGAAATGATTGATGCGACCATACCGGCGGCGATTCGGCTGAAGAAGCCGCTTAACCTGGGACCGCCGCGGGGCGAGCGCGAGGCGCTCGAAGAACTGCGCGGCATCGCGCGGCAGAACCAGCTCTTCCGTTCGCTGATCGGCATGGGGTACTACGGCACCATCACGCCGCCGGTGATTCTGCGGAACGTCCTGGAGAACCCTGGCTGGTACACGCAGTACACGCCTTATCAGGCCGAGATTTCGCAGGGCCGCCTCGAAGCCCTGATGAATTTCCAAACGATGGTGTCCGACCTGACCGCCCTGCCGCTGGCCAACGCTTCGCTGCTCGACGAGGCGACCGCGGCCGCCGAAGCGATGACGATGTGCGCCCGCGTGAGCAGGGGCAAAAGCAAGTGCTTCTTCGTCGCGCAGGATTGCCATCCCCAGACGATCGCGGTGGTGCAGACGCGGGCGCGGCCGCTGGGTTTCGAGGTGGTGGTCGGGGACCCGCTGAAGACGGATTTCTCGAAGCAGGCCTGCTTTGGGGCGCTGCTGCAGTACCCGACAACGGACGGGCGCGTCGAGTGCTACCAGAAGACGATTGAGCAAGTGCATGCCACCGGCGGGCTGGCGGTCGTCGCGACCGACTTGCTGGCCTTGACGCTACTCAAGCCGCCCGGCGAGTTCGGCGCCGATATTGCGATTGGTTCGTCGCAGCGTTTCGGCGTACCGATGGGCTTCGGCGGCCCGCACGCGGCGTTCATGGCAACGCGCACTGAGTACACGCGGCAAATGCCGGGCCGCCTGATCGGCATGTCAAAGGACGCCGACGGCGGGATGGGTTTCCGCCTGACGCTGCAAACACGCGAGCAGCACATCCGGCGCGAGAAGGCCACCAGCAACATCTGCACGGCCCAGGTACTGCTGGCGATCATGGCCGGGATGTATGCAACGTACCACGGGCCGGCGGGCCTGCGGCGGATTGGGAGCCGCGTTTTCGCCCTGACGCACGCGCTGCGAACGGGGCTGCGGCAACTGGGGCATGAGATCAACGACGCCGACGTGCGGTTCGACACGCTGCGCGTTAAACCGGTCGGCCGCACCGCGGGCGACGTGATTCGCGCGGCCCGCGAGCGGCGCATTAACCTGCGGGATTTCGGCGATGGCACAGTAGGCGTGTCATTGGATGAGACGACCGGTGTCGCCCTGGTGCAAGATGTGCTGGCGGCGTTCGGCGGGCGCGGCGATGAGGACGTGGTTGCGCTGGCCGGCTCGCCGGACAAGCTGATTCCGGCCGCGCTGCGGCGAACGAGCCCGTATCTGTCGCACCCCGTGTTCAACAGTTATCACGCCGAGCACGAGATGCTGCGCTACATCAAGCGGCTGGAGTCGCGCGATCTGTCGCTGTGCCAGTCCATGATTCCGCTCGGCTCGTGCACCATGAAGCTGAACGCGGCCGCGGAGATGCTGCCGATCACCTGGCCGGAGTTCGCGTACCTGCACCCGTTCGCGCCGGTGGAACAGGCGGCGGGCTACATTGAGCTGTTCCGGCAGCT
>JAAYXS010000370.1 GCA_012515775.1 Phycisphaerae bacterium | reverse complement strand
CGAACTCTTCGGGCGTGGTGTCGCGGATGTTCTTGAAGACCGTGATCGCATCGCCTAGCGCGGCGCGGATCATCTCCGCCACCTTCTTCGTGTTGCCCGTCGTACTTCCGTAGAACAGTCCTGTCTTCATCCGCGGCGCTCCAGCGTTCGCGATTTGCCGCGCGCCCGCAGTTCGGCGCGGAGCTGGGCCAAGACCTGCCGCTCTTGGGGCGGAATCCGGCCTTCGTTTCCGATCTGGCGCGCTTGATAGGCGACTCGACAGACCGCCTCGAGCGTCTCGGTCAGCACGTAGGCCGTCTCCAAATCCGCGCCCCAGGTAACCGCGCCGTGGTTCTGAAGAATCGCCACATCGTAGTCTTCCAATAACGGCAGGAGCGGCGCCGCCATATCGGCCGTACCCGGCGTACGATAGGGCACCACGGGCACCTCGCCCAGGAAAATTTCTCCTTCTGGCAGGAGTCCGGCCAACGGCACCGCCCCGGCGAGCGACCAGGTCGTCGCAAAGGGCGGATGCGTGTGCACTATCGCGTGAATATGTGGAGCGGCGCGATACAGGCCCAGATGCATCAGTATCTCGCTGCTGCGCGGGCGAATGCCCGATACCTGGCGGCCGCTGAGGTCCACGACGCACAGGTCGACGGGCCGCAGCAGGCCCTTGCACGTGGCTGTCGGTGTACAGAGCACGGTTTCGGGGCCGAGGCGACAGGAGAAGTTGCCTTCGGTTCCGGCCACGAGTTGGCGCGCATACGCCCGTCGGCCGATGGCGCACATCTGTTCGGCGAGTTCGAGCATGTCAGGCGATGGTATCGCCGGCGCAAAGCCGCAACAACGGTGATGAAATGTTAACCGCCGGCTTACCTTACCACTGCGCCTCCTCGAACGCCCCCATGGCCGGTCCTTTCGGACGCTTGCTCATATGCTTCAGCACCGCCGCGGCCAATTCGAGGTCGCCCGGCGCGGTGATTTTCAGATTGCGGTGATCGCTTTGCACGATCCGTACGGCGTGCCCGAGCCGTTCGACGACTTGCGCGTCGTCAGTCGGCTTGAAATTCGCCGGCATGTCCTTGTACGCCCGTATCAGCAGCTCGCGCGAAAATACCTGCGGCGTTTGCGCCTCGAACAGCCCTTCACGCGGCACCGTCTTGTCGATGAAGCCCGATTCGGCCGCCCGCTTCAGCGTTCCCGTGATGGGCGCTGCCAGAATCGCCGCCCCGCTCTTGGCCGCCTCCGCGAAGACAGAGTCAATCCAGGTTTCCAACACGCACGGCCGCACCGCGTCATGCACGCAGACCAGGTCGGCCTGCGGGTCAACCTCTTTAAGCGCCGCCTGAATCGACTGATAGCGTTCCTGCCCGCCCTTCACCAGCTTAATGCCCATGAACATGATGTTCGCCGCGTACTTCTCGCGCACCACGTCGTAATCCGCGGCCGAAACCGCCAGGATATTCTGGCAGACATCGGGCCGGTTGATAAAAAGCTCGATGGAGCGGATGAAAATCGGGCGGTTGTCGATTTGGGCGAACGGCTTCTTGACGTCGCCACCAAAGCGTTTCCCGGCACCGGCCGCGGCGATGATGACTGCGACTTTGGACATTAACGGGCTCCTTCAAATCCGCACTAATCGAGGATAACATGCGGGTCCGAAAGGGCGAGGTCAAGGCTCGCTTTTGTGCCTTGAGGTCCGTCTATGCTGCGTCGGATGGCCGGTAGCCACCGGGTGCGAAAAAGGACACTCGCATTACCAACCTGGCGGGGAAGAGCCGATGACCCGAACGCGACCGCACGAGATCAGCGCATGAGTAAGTTTCAAAACAAGCGCGCACTGGCAGCCGGGGCAGGCCTGTTATTGCTGCTGTCAGGCTGTGAAAACCTCTCGATGAGGCTGCCGTCCACGCCGCCGCCGGAGCCCAAGCCGCCTCCCATGGCCCCGCTCACTCTCGACCCGGTGTTGGCGGGCAGCATTGGCGCGGTGACTTTCCTGTCGGACGTCGATCCGTTGGCGGTGCGCGGCTTCGGCGTAGTCATCGGGCTGGGCAAGAACGGCAGCGCTGACTGCCCTACTTTCGTCCGCGAGCACCTCATCAACGAGATGTCCAAGGAACGCGAATCCTGGGCGGACTTGGAGGCGCGGAAGAGATTCTCGCCGGCCGACCTGATCGAATCACCCGCGACCGCGGTGGTGGAAATCGTCGGCGTCGTGCCCCCGGGCGCGGCACGCAGCACCACCTTCGACATCATGGTGCGCGCCATCCCGGGGACGGCGACCCGCTCTCTCGCGGGCGGTTTGCTGCTGCCGACCAGCCTGCACGTGTCCGATCCCACCGGCAGCACCGAGGCGCTCCTGAGCATGCCGGTTGTGGCCCGCGCCGCCGGCCCCATTTTCGTCAACCCGTTCGCCACCCCCCAGGATGCCGAAGGCCTGCGGACCGGCTACGTTCTCGCAGGCGGGCAATGCACGGATGAGCGCACCTTTCGCCTGCTGCTGCGCGAGCCTTCTTACCCAATGACCCGCCGCATAGCCTTGCGCATCAACGAACGCTTCGGCCAACGTCCACCGATCGCCGACGCCACCAGCCGCGGTTTCATCACGCTGAAAGTGCCGCCTGAGTATTCCCAGGACCGGGCCCATTTCCTGCGGCTGCTGCCGCACGTGTACATTGACGGGACGGCGGCGTTCTCCGAGGCCAAGCTGCGGCAGTTGATGCAGTACGCCGTCCAGCCCGGATATGACCTGGAGGCCATTTCGCTGGCGTGGGAAGGCATCGGCCCAACGGCCATCCCGCAACTCAAGGCGTTGTATACGCATGCAGATGCGCGCGTGCGGTTCTACGCGGCTCGCGCCGGGTTGCGGCTCAAGGACCCGGACGCCGTGACCCCACTGAGCGCTCTATCGAAGGGCGCGGATCGTGACCTGGCGCTGCTCTCGATCGCCGAGTTGGGCCGCTGCAATCTTCCATACGCGGCCATGCTGCTGCGTCCGCTGCTCGATGTGGATGACGCGGAACTACGCATTGCAGCCTATGAGGCGGTGCTGAACTATTCGACGACTTTCGTTCAAACGCGGCGCTTTCCGCACCTGCTCGACCCGCTGCAACTGAACCTGGCGCTGGACATCGTCGAATCCAACGGCCGGCCTTTGATCTACGTGCGCCGCACCGGAATGCCGCGCATCGCCGTGTTTGGGCGGCGCTTGCCGCTTACCTTGCCCTGTTTCTACAGCGACGCGAACGACTCGGTCATCTTGAACGCTCTGGACGAGAGCGGAGACCTGACGATCCTGACCAACCGCTACAATCAGCCGTGGGACCCGCTCTTTGTGCCACCACGCGTCGAAGATTTGATTTCGGCGTTGGCCGATTTGCCGACCAAGGACGAAATGGGCCTGCCGCGCGGGATCGGTCTGCCGTACTCGCAAGTCGTGCAAGTGCTGGCCGCGCTTTCACGCGATCAGACCATCGCGGCGCCGGTCAAGATTGAGGAAGCGAGTATGGTTGAGCTGTTCGGTCCGGCGCCACAGGTCGAAAGGGTTGAAACTGAGCCGGCCGATGACGCCGCCCCGCTAGCGCCGGTCGAACCGGACGCTCCCGCCGACGGACGCGCCGAGACCGAAGCCGGCTCCGAGCCCGGCCCAACGCCATGAAAACAGACAACCTTACAAAGCGAATCCGGCTGCAACGCTTCCTGGCCGATGCCGGCGTCATCTCACGCAAGCGCGCTGAGGAGTACATCGCGGCCGGACGTGTGCTGGTCAACGGCGAGGTAGTGCGCGAGCTGCCGGCGTTTGTCGATCCACAACAAGATGAGGTCGTGGTTGATGGAACCCCGGTTCGAGCGGCCGCCCCCCTGTACTACCTGGTGCATAAGCCCAAAGGCGTAGTCAGCGGGCCGCGCGAGCGGACCGGCCGCCGGCGTGTATCGGAACTGCTGCCGCCGCTACGGCAGAAGCTCCGGCCGGTGGGCCAACTGGACGAGGAAGATTCCGGCCTGCTGTTGATGACCAACGATGGCCAACTGGCGCAGCGGGCAGCCCACCCGCGGTTCGGCGTGCCGAAAACGTACTGGGTTGAGGTCAAGGGGCGCGCTCCAGACGACCTCGCGGCGCGGCTGCTGCAAGGGGTCTACCTGGCCGAGGGCAAGGCCCGCGCTATGAACGTCGAGGTCGCGTTCGTCAGCAATGACAGGTCGACGTTAAACATCACGGTTCGCGAAGGCCGCAAGCGCCAGGTCCGCCGCATGCTGGCACGTCTGGGCCTGCCGGTTCGCAACCTGAAATGCACGCAGATCGGGCCATTGAAGCTGAAGGGCCTGCCGCTGGG
>JAAYXS010000369.1 GCA_012515775.1 Phycisphaerae bacterium | reverse complement strand
TGCATCTGGCCATCATTGGCGACGGCCCTGAGCGCGATAATCTGGCTCGCCTGGCGCGAGAGCTGGGTTTGGCCAAGCGCGTTCATCTTCCCGGCGTGCAGCGCTCGGTCACGCCCTGGTACGCTGCGGCGGATTGCGTGGTCTCGACGAGTTTCTACGAGTCGTTGGGATATACGCTTTTGGAAGGGATGGCGGCAGGCCGGCCGGTCCTCGTGCCGGAGCACGACCCGCCGCGCGTGTATTCGGGCTTGGCGAAGCCAGTGAGGCATGTGGGGTCGGGGCGGTGCTACGTGCGCGACGCGGGGCGGCTGGGCGAAGAGTTGAACGCGCTGGCGCGGGATCCAGAGGCGTGCGCCATCATGGGGGAGCGCGGCCGAGACTACGTGGCCGAGCACTGCACTTGGGATGAATGTCTGGCTTTTCTGACCGGTTCCACGGCCGCTCGGGCTGCGGAGGCGAGCAGTCGGCCGAACTCCCACTTGGGCCGCGGCCACGGCCGGTACATCAGCGAAGCGGCGCCGAAGCGGGTCGCGTCGGCGAATTCCCTGCGACGGTAGCATTCATCGCGCAGTTGAGCCAGGCACGCGGCCATTCCGCGCCGCCAGGCGGGGCGGCAATCCGGTCTGACACGCAGTTCGCGACGCAGAAGTTGGCGGGCGCGCAGGCTCCAGCGCAGAAGGCGCGCGGCGTCGCGGGAAACACTGTCCGGGTCATCGGTGGTAATCACCGCCAGAGGAGCGCTGAGGCATACGCCGTGCCCGTGGCAGGCGAGGCGTGTCCAGAGGTGATAGTCCTGCGCTTGCCGCAGCTCAGGTTGAAACAAGCCGACGCGCTCCAACGCCGAGCGCCGTACCATCACAACCGGGGTCGGGATGAAGTTCTCCTTGAACAGCGCCGGGGCGAAATCAACCGGAGTGTCGGTTGCCACCGGCGGCTCCGGGCGCAGCCGCAACGGAGCGCCGGAGGAGCGGTCATACGAGCGGCCGGCTACCAGCGCTGCCTCCGGACAACGCGTCATGACCGCGAGTTGTCGCTCGATTTTGTCCGGCAGCCATTCGTCATCGACGTCCAGGAACGCGACGAACTCCGCATCAGAGGCGTTGATACCCGCGTTGCGCGCTGCGGCGGAGCCGGCGTTGGGCTGGCGCAGATATCGCACGTGGTTTCCGAATTGCGCGACGACGCCGGGCGTATCGTCCGTGCTGCCGTCGTCGACCACGATTATGTCGCAGCGGTCGGCCGCGGTCTGGTTCAGCACGCTACGTATGGCCCCAGGCAGATAGTGCGCCCGGTTATAAGTGGGGATGACGACTGTGACGTGGCCATTTCGCTCGTTTCCCATAATCTTCGCCGCAACAATGGTTTGCCGCCGACCGGGACAGGGCCAGACCGACCGGGATATCGGGCGTGGCGCGGCCTGGCTTTATGTGAGCAGCCGTTTCTGTGGTCCACCCGTTTGCAGGGCCGCCATGGGGCGTTTTGCGCGCGATGCCCATGGCTAAAGCGCCCGCAAGTACGGTCCGATACGGCTTGGGGGTTCAGTGCGTTCACCGCGAACGTATTTGCCGGCCAAGGAATTCTCGTTGACGCGCGCCGTGAGCCAGACCACCGCGATAAACGCCGCATTGGCGGCGGCCGACGGACCGCTGCTGGTAATACGGCCGACGCCGGGCTGGCGCGCGATCGCCGTTGGCGAACTGTGGCGGTACCGCGAGTTGCTCTACTTCCTGGTTTGGCGCGACATCAAGGTGCGGTATAAGCAGACGGTTATCGGGGCCGCTTGGGCGATTCTCCAGCCGGTCTGCACCATGGTTATTTTCTCCATATTCTTCGGCGCTTTCGCGCGCATTCCCTCGGACGGTGTGCCCTACCCCGTCTTCGTATATGCGGGGCTGCTGCCGTGGTTGTTCTTCGCCAACGCCGTCTCGCAGGGCGGCGTCAGCCTGGCGAGCCAGACGCATTTGTTGACGAAAGTGTATTTCCCGCGGCTGTTCCTGCCCGCGGCGAGCATGGGCGTGGGGTTGGTTGACTTTGCGCTGGCCTTCACGGTCTATCTGGGACTGATGCTCTGGTATGGGCAGGCGCCCGGGTTGGAGATTCTTCTGGTTCCGTTTCTCGTCGGTCTGACGGCGACCACGGCGCTGGGCGTAGGAGTGCTACTAGCGGCCTTGACGGTCGCGTATCGCGATTTTCGGATCGTGGTTCCGTTCATGGTGCAGATCTGGTTCTTCCTGACGCCGGTGGTGTATCCGCTGACGATCGTTCCGGAGTCGTGGCGCTGGCTCATGGCGCTGAACCCAATGACCGGGATCATCAGCGGCTTTCGGGCGGCATTACTCGGGCAACCTATCGATTGGCCGGCGCTGAGCGCGGCGGTAGTCGTTTCCTGCGGCGCGCTAGTCGTCGGGATTCTGTACTTTCGGCGCACGGAGCGGTTTTTCGCGGATGTGGCATGAAGGATGCGGTGATACGGGTGCAGGGTCTCGGTAAGCAATATCGCATCGGCCTGCGCCGTCATGCGAACCGCACCTTCGGCGAGATGCTGGTCGAAGGCCTGGCGGCGCCTTTTCGCAGAAGACGGTCGACCAGGGCGGCCGCGGATTGCGATGACGGCCTCATCTGGGCGCTGCAGGATGTCTCGTTCGACGTCGCACGCGGCGAAGTGGTCGGAATAATCGGCGCGAACGGCGCCGGCAAAAGTACTCTGCTCAAAATCCTCAGCCGCATCACCGAGCCGACGACCGGCCGGGCACTGTTGCGCGGTCGCGTGGCCAGCCTGCTGGAGGTCGGCACCGGATTCCACCCCGAACTCACCGGCCGCGAGAACATCTACCTGAACGGCGCGATGTTGGGCATGAAACGGGCGGAGATCGCGCGCAAGTTCGACGAGATCGTCGCGTTCGCGGAGATCGAGAAGTTCCTGGACACGCCCGTCAAGCGCTACTCGAGCGGCATGTATGTGCGGCTGGCTTTCGCCGTCGCGGCCCACCTCGAGCCCGAGATCCTGGTTGTAGACGAAGTGCTGGCCGTCGGCGATGCGGACTTTCAGAAGAAGTGCCTTGGCAAGATGCAGGGCGTTAGCCGTTGCGAGGGGCGCACCGTACTGTTCGTCAGCCACAACATGGTGGCGCTGCGCAACCTGTGTATGCGCGCTCTGTGGCTCGACCGCGGTCGGATCCGCGCGGAAGGCGAGGCGGCCGCAGTCGTCCATGAATATTTATCATCGCTAGGTGCGACCGCCAGCGCGCCGGACGTCGACCTGACGCACTGGGCGAATCGGCGCGGGAGCGGCAATGTGCGCTTCACGCACGCACGGTTGCTGCGGGACGGCCGGCCCTGCGGCTGCTTCGAGCGGCTGGGGCCAATGACGCTTCAGTTCACCTTTGAGGCGAAAACGCCGACGCGGGTAAACCTCTCCGCAATCTGCGCCACCAGCGGCGAGAACATCAAGGTGCTCCAGCTCGCGCATCAGGACTCGCCGGGCTTCGATCCGGAAGTCGCCGCCGGTCAGCACACCGTACGCGTCGAAATCGACAGGTTGCCGCTGCAATGTGGTGAATACCACTGGATGCTCGGGCTGCACACGGACGCGCTGGTCGCCGAGGACGTGGTCTGCGATGTCCTGCACTTCGTCGTCGAAGACGAGCTGCGCACCAGCCCGCGCCCCTATCGTTCGATCAACGCCCACGGCCTGTGCACGCTGCTGGCCGACTGGCACTACGTGGAGGAGGGCTGCCGTGCCGTCCAGCCGGTGTGATCACATTCCGACGGTTATAAACTTTGTGCGCCAGCTTCAGCCGCACTCGATCCTGGACATCGGAGTCGGCTTCGGCAAATGGGGGCACCTGTTCCGCGAGTACACGGACATCGTGCAGTCGGAGCTGGACCCCAGCCGCTACCGCCGCGAGAACTGGCAGACGCGGATCGAAGGAATCGAGGGGTTCGCCCCATACATTACGCCGCTGCACGAGTACCTGTACGACGAAATTCACATCGGCGACGTGTGTTCAGTCCTGCCGAGGCTGGGTCGGTACGACGTGATCTTCGCGGGTGACGTCATTGAGCACCTGGAGAAAGCGGCGGGCATCGACTTGGTGAAGGAGTGCCTCCGCCACGCCGACCGCGGCGTGATTTTCAGCACGCCGGCAGTCTACGTCGACCAGCCGGTGGTCTGTGACAACGAGCTGGAGATCCACAAAAGCCGCTGGACTGCGGACGACTTCGCCGCCATCGCCCCCTGCGTCACGCAGGTCACCGAAAACAACATCCTGGTTGCGGCGTACGCGCACTACGGCGCTACGCTGACAGCCGGAGCGACGAATCACGCGACGGACCTGCGCGCCGAAGGCATCCGCGCGCTTTCGCGCGCCTTGGTGGAATGCATCACGGCCAGGATTCAGCGGTGCTTGCGTCCGGCTTCATTCAGCAGTTTTCCCGGATCGAATACCTACTGGAACGAACGCTACCGCACGGGCGGCACCTCGGGCGCCGGCTCGTACGGAGCGCTAGCCGAATACAAGGCCCATGTGCTGAACCAGTTGATTCGCGAGCACGCTATCGAATCGGTGGTCGATTGGGGTTGCGGTGACGGGAACCAGTTGGCATTGCTGGATGTGCCGCACTACCTCGGACTGGATGTGTCTTCCACCGTGATCGACCGGCTGCGGGCGCAGTACGCAGGCGACAGCCGGCGCGAGTTCAAGGTGTTGAACACCGCCACCGCCGAAGTTCCGCAGGCTGAAATGGCACTCTCGATGGACGTGGTCTATCACCTGACGGAAGACGACGTCTTTGAGCGCTACATGGACTCGCTCTTCAACTCCGGGACGCGCTTGGTGGTCATCTACTCCTCTAATCACGCTGGGCAGAACGGCGCGCCGCACGTCCGCGATCGCGAGTTCGCTTCGTACGTCGCAGCATGGCACCCGGGTTGGCAACTGGTCCGCACCATCCCGAATCCTTACCGCCTGCTCAGCCGGGCCCAGTTCTTCATTTACGGCCGCCGGACGAAAGCCGGCATATCAGCCGCCGAGCCGGCGCACGCACTGGTCTAAAGTGTCGAACGGGAGACGCGATGGGCATCCTGTTCCTGGGTGAGGAGTTCCTGGCGCCCTCGCATGAGTGGATGCGCCACATGCTCGAAGCGCTGGCCGAGGATGTCGCAGTGCTGTGCTCGCCGGATCCGTCCTGCCATAAGTACCGCGATCGCTTTCGCACCGTCGCCCTCGATTCGGACAGAACCCTCTGGACTCGCATCAACCGTCGCTTCGGCCGCGCCCCGATCCAGCGAAAGCTCGCCGAGGCCGCCGCTGATCCAGGGGTGGACCTGGTGCTCGTGCACTATGTCACGACAGCGAATCGCTTTACGTCAGTCTGGCGGGAACTCGACCGGCCGGTCTTCGTCTGCTGCCACGGCTACGATGTCACCTGGGACTTGCGCGGGCAGACCGGCGCATTCCGCCCGGCCCATCGGGCGGACTATCGGGAACAGGTGCGGCGCCTGGGCCGCACCGTCCAGTTTATTGCGAATTCGCACCACACGGCGCAGCGTCTGCTTGAGATCGACGTTCCCGCGGAGCGCATCCACGTCAACTACCTCGGCGTGGACGTCCCTCCCCAGCCGCGCCGCGAGGTGAAGCGGTCCGGCCCGCTCAACATTCTCTACCTCGGCCGCCTGGTCGACTGCAAGGCCCCGGACCTCGTTATCCAGGCCTTCGATCGGGCCTGCGCCCGTGGCCTGGACGCCACGCTGGACATTGCGGGCGACGGCCCGCTACGGCTTACGTGCGAACTCCTTCGCGCCCGCTCGCAGTTTAAGGAGCGCATCCGCATGCACGGCGCGGTCGACGCCGCGACAGGGCGCCGGCTGCGCGAAACGGCGGATATCTTCACCGCCCACAGTTGCCGCGGCCCGATCAGCGGCCAGGAGGAAGCTTTTGGCGTCGCCTTTGTCGAAGCGATGGCCGCCGGCCTGCCCGTCGTCACCGGCAACAATGGCTCGCTCCCCGAGCTCATCGAGAACGGCGTTGAAGGCATCTTGTTCGAGCCGGGCGACATCGATGCCCACGCACGGGCCATGCTTGACCTTGCTTACGACCCGCAGCGCCGGCATGCAATGGGCCAAGCCGCCTGGCAACGCGCCCACGACCACTTCACCACGGAAATCTCGACGCGAAACCTGAAACGCATCCTCAAGCTACACAGCCGCATACCAGACGCGCTGCATTCCTGCTCGCCGCTCGCGTTGAGCGACGCCGAATCGCGCACTGTCATAGAATGAGTCGGGTAAGGACGCGCCCGACGTCATCAGGAGAGGCGCCGATGCTGGCCTGCTGCGCGCGCGCGGACCGTGATGCGGACTGTCTGAATGGCTCGGTAAATTCCCGCTTATCCGTTCCGTGCATGGGCCTGACTATTCTGCTCGTTCTGATTCCGGGCTGTCCGCAGCCGGCGCCGCCTACGAGCGCCAGTGTGGCGGTGCAATCAGTGGCCCGCGGTCTGGTATCGCCGGTGGGTTTCGTGGAAGCGCCTGACGGCAGCGGGCGCTTCTTCATTGTCGACCAGATCGGAGTTGTCCGCGTGCTGGACGCGAACGGCGCCTTGCTCGCGACGCCTTTCCTGGACGTGCGCGACCGCATGGTGCAGTTGAATGCCGGCGGCGACGAGCGCGGATTGCTGGGGCTGGCATTTCATCCGGACTATGAGAACAACGGGCGCTTCTTCATCTATTACAGCGCTCCGAGGGGCCCCGACGTTCCGGCAGGATTCAATCACGAAACTCACGTTTCAGAGTTGCGCGTTTCGGCGGATCCGAACGTTGCAGACCCGGCAAGCGAGCGCGTCCTGCTCCGCATTCCGCAGCCGCAGTCGAATCACAACGGCGGCGACCTGGCGTTCGGGCCGGACGGCTTCTTGTATATTTCGACCGGCGACGGCGGCGGCGGTGGCGATGTCGGCTTCGGGCATACGCCGGGCTTAGGCAATGCCCAGGACATTACCAGCTTGTTGGGCAAGATATTGCGAATCGACGTCAACAGCGGCGACCCCTACGGCATTCCGCCGGATAACCCGCTGGTCAACGTGGATGCCGCCCGCCCGGAAATCTGGGCCTATGGACTGCGAAACCCGTACCGCTTCTCGATCGATACGCAGTCCGGCCAAACGCGCGTGTTCGCGGGCGACGCCGGCCAGGCCCTACGCGAGGAAATCGACTTGATCGAGAGCGGCGGCAATTACGGGTGGAACATCCGCGAAGGCACATTATGCTTCGACCCGTCGAGCCCAGGTAACCCGCCCGCCACCTGCGCGGCTACCGGTGCACGCGGCGAACCGCTGCTGAATCCGATTCTCGAATATCCTCACACTGACGCAGCCGGCAACCCGTTCGGCAGCGCCGTCATCGGCGGATATGTATACCGCGGTTCGGCTATTGGCGGCCTGGCCGGGCGCTACATCTTCGGCGAATATTCCGCGGGCTCAGTGCGCGGCAAGGTGTTCGCGGCCACGGAGGCGGCTGACGGCGCGTGGTCGTTCAGCGAAGTGACAATCAGCAACGGCACCAACGGGCGGCTCGGGCGGTTTGTGAAAGGTTTCGGGCGCGACTCGGCGGGCGAGGTCTATGTGCTCACATCGCTGATGGCCGGGCCGTCAGGTGATACGGGCGAAGTCCTGAAGCTTGTGGCCGCGGGTCAGTAGCGGGCCGTTGAAGCCGGCTTGAGGGCAAGTTCGCTTGAAGGCATCAGCTCTGGGCAGGTCCTTCGGGCGGCGCCTCCGGATACTGCGCCTTATTTTGGGCCGGGGTAGCGTCGGCGCGCGGCTCTGGCGCAGGCGAGTCCAGCCGGGGCTCGGACGGCGAGCGAAGCTTGGGCTGGTTTGGGTCTTTCGGGGCGCGGTCGATCTCGTCGTTGATCTCGTTTAGACCGCGCTTGAATTCGTTCAGCGAGCGCCCCAGAGAGCGCGCGACTTCGGGCAAGCGGCTGCCGAACAGCAGCAACGCCACGATTCCGACCAAGAGAATAGTCCAGTGATCAAGCCAGGCGAGAATCATTCCATTATTCCTCTTAAGTGCCCGGCGTTCCGGGGAGCTTCGGACCCCAAGCACCTCACGGGCCGATCGGCTAGTTCGGTCGGCGCGCGACCTGATTCTTGTCAGCCGCCGACATTATTGTCCCTTGGTCCGGAGCGGTTGTCAAAGAATCAGCCGGTGGGTCCGCATTTTTGACGCAGCTCATTCGGCCGGGCGCAGAACGTGCTGGCCGGTGCCTTGGCCGTTTTCGGAAGGTGTTAGCGGTGCTATCGTAGGGTTCGATGCGGCGCATAGCGTATTTTCTCCAAACCGGCGGGCTGTCGCTGATGACGCGCCGCAACTACATGGCCGAGCTGCGGCACCTGGCCTTGTGGGGCTTTGTGACCGGCGGGGTCGAAGGCACCATCGCCAGCGTCGTGGCGGCCAAGACGTTCGCGGCGCCCGGCCTGCTCACTTCGGTAATATTCGCCATTCCGATCGTCGTGAATGTCTTCAACCTGGCCTGGGGGCTGCTGCTCCGCGGCCAGCAACGGATCAAAACTTATACCTGGCTGGCGTCCGGCGCGCTGGTCCTGGTTTGCAGCATCGCGTTCACGCCGGCCGGACGGCCTTGGTCAGCCTGGCTCTTCGCGGCCCAAATCGCGGGTACGCACTTCTTCTTATCGGGCATGTTGACGATCCGGACCACGATGTGGGGCGCGAATTACTCGCGAATCTGCCGAGCCCAGGTGGCCGGCCGGCTCCACATGCTCAACGTGCTGCTCTCAGTCTTCACGACCGCGCTCCTCAGCATCCTGTTCGATCGCAACCCGGACTACTACCGGCTGGTCTATCCCGCCACCGTGACGCTCGGGGCGCTTTCGCTGCTGCCGCTGAGGCGCATGCGGGTGCGCCGTGAGAGGGCTGAAGTGCGGCGCTTTCGAGCGCTCGCGGCCGCGCAGCAGAACGGGGAAGGGTCCTCGGCCCGCCTATGGCATGGGCTGAAAGAGGCGGCGGCGATTCTACGCACCGACCAGCGCTTCGCCGACTACATGCGGGCCATGATTCTGCTGGGCTCGGCGAATTTCTTTACTGACCCGGTGCTGGTGGCGATTTTGGCGCAGCGCTTCGGCTACTGGAGCTCGACGTTTCTGATTTATCAGCTTCCCATACTGGTCGTGCTGGTTTCGATCAGCTTCTGGTCGAAGTTCTTCGACCGGGTGGGCGTTCTTCGTTTCCGAGTTTCCAACAGTCTGGTTTGGGCCAGCTCTTATGCCGGCTTGATCGTCGCGATGGCCATGTTCGCGTTGGACGGCCGCTTCTTTTACATCGCGGGGATCGGTGTGCTGGTCGTGGCACGCGTTCTAAACGGCCTGGCGCGCGGCGGGGGCGATCTGGCCTGGAACATCGGGCACCTGCATTTCGCCAGCGAACACAAAATCGAGCTGTACATGGGAATTCACCTGGGGCTGACCGGTCTGCGCGGGGCAACCATGCCGATACTGGGGTGGCTGGCGAACCAGTATCTGCACTGGGGCTCATTCGCGATCTCGCTGGGGCTGGCTTTGAGCTCGTTTGTGCTGTTCCGGCGCATGGCCCGAACCGAAGGCGTGGCTGCTCCTGTAGAACCGGTTCTCCCAGGAACGGCTACTACAGCCGTGACGACCAATAGCCGCTGATACAACAGCCGGGCCACGATTAGCCGCTAAAGCGGCTGAAGCGGTTTATTCTGGCTGTGCCGCGGCGAATCCGATAAAATCAAGGTCGGACAGGACCCAACAGAGGACCCATCATGATCGATCTCGTGAAGAAAACCTTTCTGGCGGGGATCGGTGCGGCGGCCATGACGATGGATCGCGTGGAGCAGATGGCCCGCGAACTCGCCAACTCCGCGCAGCTTTCGTCGGAGAAGGGGCAGGCGTTTGTCGATGAGGCGGTAGCGCGGGCGCAGAAGGCCCGGGCGGACATGCAGGCCAACGTGCAGCGCATGGTCAATGATGCCCTGGCGCGCACCAACGTCGCCACGCGCGAGGACATCGCCCAGCTTGTCGCCCGAATCGAAAAGCTCGAGCGTGACCTGGCGGCCAAGTCGCACTAATCATGCGCATCCCCCGCATCGGGATCGTTTCGCGAACCTATCGCCACATTAACCGCTACCGCCAGATCCTGACCGTCCTCGTAAAGTACGGCTTCGGGGGGCTGGTGGACCGGCTGCGGATCAGCCAATACCTGGAAACCGGCCTGCAATTGCTGTCGCGCGAAAAGCCGGCCCAGGTCGAAATGCTGACTCCGGCCGAGCGTGTCCGCCTGGTGCTGGAGGAGCTGGGGCCCACCTTCATCAAGTTGGGGCAGGTGCTCTCGACCCGCCCCGATGTGCTGCCGCCGGAGTTCATCGATGAACTCACGAAGCTTCAGCAGCACGTTCCGCCGTTCCCCTTCGAACAGGTGCGCGAGACCATTCAAACCGAGTTGGGCCGGTCGCTTGAGGAGCTGTATGCCGAGTTCGCGGAGTGTCCGATCGCGGCCGGGTCCATCGCACAAGTGCATCGGGCTACGCTGGTCAGCGGCGAACAGGTGGTCGTGAAGGTGCAGCGCCCGAACATCCGCGCGATGATTGAGGTCGATCTGGAAATTCTGCTGCACCTGGCGACGCTGGTCGAACGGCACGTCGAGGGATGGCGGGTCTACCATCCCAGCCGCATGGTCGAGGAATTCAGCCGGGTGCTGGAGCGGGAATTGGATTTCACGGTCGAGGCAGCGCACATTGAGCGCTTCGCCCGGCAATTCGCGCAAGATCCGACCATTTATATTCCCAAGGTCTACCGCGAGCTGTCGTCGCGGCGTGTCCTGACGCTCGAATATGTGGATGTCATTCCCGCGACCGATACCACGGCGCTGCGGGCGGCGGGTCTTGATCCGAAAGTCATTGCCGCTCGCGGAGCTGAACTGACGCTGAAACAGATCTTCGTACACGGCTTCTTCCACGCCGACCCGCATCCGGGCAACGCGTTTGTATTGCCGGGCAACGTGATCTGCCTGCTCGACTTCGGCATGATGGGGCGGATCGACCGGCAGACGCGCGAGCAGGTGGCTGATCTGATCTACACCGTAGCCACGCGCGATGCGGCGCGGGTCTGCCGCAGTCTCCTGCGGCTGGCCAAACCCCCGGATGACGTTGAGCCGGACTTGCGCGCCATGGAGCGCGACGTGGCCGAATTCATCGACGTGAACATTCCGGTCGCGCTGGGCGACCTGCAGTTCGGGCGGCTGGTACACGAGCTGATGCGGCTGATTCGACAATACGAACTTAGTGTGCCGCCGGATATGGTGACCATGCTAAAGGCGGCCGCGACTGTGGAGCGCTTGGTGGCACGGCTTGATTCTGATCTGAACATGATGGCCGTGGCCGAGCCATACATTCGCCGATTGAAGTTGCAGCGCCTGAAGCCGAAGCGTTTCCTGGCTGATGTCTACGAGTCGACCGAAGAATTGTGGCA
Source organism: Phycisphaerae bacterium (assembly GCA_012515775.1). Lineage (GTDB taxonomy): Bacteria > Planctomycetota > Phycisphaerae > UBA1845 > Fen-1342 > JAAYXS01. The sequence goes on along the minus strand of JAAYXS010000369.1, from coordinate 2,927 downwards.
TCTGGCGCGCGAGGTGCCGAGCGGGCTGCGCGACCTGCTGCGGCTGGCCAAGCGCGGGGCGCTGAAGATCAACTTTGAGCATCGCGGGCTGGAAAAGCTGATAGACACGCACGAGCGCGTGGCCAACCGCGTCTCGTTTGCTATCGTCGTGGCGGCCCTGGTGGTGGGATCATCGTTGATCGTGCATTCGCGGCTGCCGCCGACCTGGCACGACATTCCACTGATCGGGCTGATCGGCTACCTGGCCGCCGGCGTGTTGGGATTCATGCTGTTGGTTGCAATCATTCGGCACGGCCGGCTATAGAACTGCCGAGATTGCTGGCGCGATTCTAGCCCGAATGCGAACCGAGGGGGGCAATTGCGGTGCGAGGGGGCAAGCCCGTTTGTGTTCCACGCAGTGCGCCAAACCGGCTGGCAGTAGCAGTTCGCGATTCTTGTACGGGCTCGCGTATGACTGGCGGACTTGGTTTGTGGCAGGACGAGGCGCTACACAAATTGACAGACAGATATGGCGTGGCAGGGCGTTCATTCGTAAAATCCCCGCCAAATGCAACGACGACTGGTCGCCAGTAAAGAGAGCTCTACGCCCTGTGTTGATCCGCTGTGAATCACTCGTGAAGCGCTACGGCCGGGTAACTGCCCTGAACGGCCTCAGCCTGGAGTTGGAGGCGGGCCTGATCGGGCTATTGGGTCCAAATGGGGCCGGCAAGAGCACGCTCATCAGCATCCTATTGGGTCAGACGCCGGCGACCTCGGGGCGCGCCGAAGTGCTCGGGCTGGACGTGCGCCGGCGGCGCCGGCGCGTGCGGCAGCGGGCGGGGTTCATGCCGGAGAATGACTGCCTGATCGGCGGCAGCAGCGGCACGGGATACGTCTACTACACGGCGCGCCTGGCCGGCCTGTCGCATGGCGATGCCATGCAGCGGACGCACGAGGTGCTGGATTACGTGGGGCTGGACGAGGCCCGCTATCGGCCGGCTGAGCAGTATTCGACCGGTATGAAGCAGCGCCTGAAGCTCGCCCAGGCGATCGTTCACGACCCCGACGTGCTTTTTCTGGACGAGCCGACCAACGGCATGGACCCGCAGGGACGGCAAGCGATGCTCGGTCTAATCAGCGATCTCGGCCGCGCCGGAATCAGCGTGCTGCTCTCCAGCCACTTGCTGCCGGACGTGGAGCGGGTGTGCGAGCGGGTCGTGATTCTCGGCGGGGGGGAGATGCTGGCGTCCGGCAGTATCGCCGAGATGCGCCAACCGCATCCGACGCTGTACACGCTGGATCACAGCGGTGATGGGCAGCACCTGGCCAGAGAGCTTCAGCAGCGGCGTGTGGCCGTACACAACCAATCGAACGGCGTACTGGCGATCGAATTGCCGGGCGCGGGGCAGGAGCGGCTGGTGTTCGAAGCGGCCCGTCAGGTGGGCGCTACCGTGCGCGGGCTGCACCCCAAGCGCAGCTCGCTCGAGGAGATGTTCATGACGGCGATTCGCAAACAGGAGCAGAACCGGCGATGAGCGTCACCCCAGCCGGCACCGTTCACAGTGCTCATTACCAGCGCTTCCGCACGCGGCCGCGCACCAGCCGATGGGCCTGGGTGGCGATGGTCTCGCGCGGCGTGCGGCTGGCGCTGAAGGATCATCGCAACCTGATCCTGCTGATGGCCGCGCCGGGGTTCGTACTGGGGGCGGTAATCATCTTTTACGTGTTGTCGCTGCTGGAGCAACTGGCCGGGACGCGCGACGCCCAGGGCCTATACAACTTCGTCAAAATCTTCTTGGGCGTGGATATCAGCGGGGCCGCCAAGCTGAGTGATTACAGGCTTCCGCTTTGGGAAGGCGTGTTCGTTCTGATGACCAGGCTGCAACTTTTCTACCTGCTGATAGTCATCAGCCGCCTCGGGCCCGGGCTTATCGCGGACGACCTGAAGACCAACGCGCTGCCGATCTACTTCGCGCGACCGATCACGCCTATGACGTACCTGCTCGGCAAGTGGCTGACGATCGGCGTCTTCATCGCTCTGTGCATGCTAGTACCGAATATGCTCGCGCTCGGCGGCGGCATCCTGGTGGCCGGAACGCCGGGAACGTGGTTGCAGACGTTCGGGCTGGCGGGCAACCTGACGCTCATTGGATTGGGCGTGATGCTGATTGGCGGTCTGCTGATCCTGGCGCTCTCCAGCCTGACCGCGGATAAGCGTTTCGTAGTGGTGGCGTGGATCGCGATTGCACTGCTGCCCGAAATCATTCAACAAATTCTGTTTGAGGAGTTGGAACCCGCGAGCACGACCAGGTTCTTGGGAAGCTTGTCGCTGAACAACAACATCATGCTTCTGACGAACTGGGTTTTTGACCTGCGCTCGGCCTGGCAGGCGACCGGGCTGCCGCGCGAGGCGTATGAGGCGGCTTTGGGACGGGCGGTTGAGCCACTCTATCCCGCCCTGGTGCTGCTGGCCGTTACGCTCACGGCGGGCGCGATCGCGTATCGCCGCGTTGTACGTTTTTCTCAGTCGGCCGCGAACGTGTAAGCAACACACCGGGACTTGGGCATGGCGGTGATTGAGCTACATGGTCTGTCGAAGTGGTACGGCGAGGTCATCGGCCTCAACAACGTTACCGCAGCCATTGGCCACGGCATAATCGGATTGCTCGGACCGAACGGGGCCGGCAAGACCACGCTGATGGGATTGGCGACCGGCCAGCTTCGCCCAAGCCAGGGGCGTATTCGCGTCTTGGGCCAGCGCGTATGGGATAACCCGCGCTTGCTGGCGCGCCTGGGCTACTGTCCCGAGGGCGACCCCTTCTGGGGCGCTATGACGGGCTGGCGCTATGTGCATTTTCTGGCGCGCCTGTCCGGACTGCGCGGCGCGACTGCCCGAACCGCCACCCACGCGGCCATCGAGCGCGTCGGCATGCAGGAGCACATGCACC
>JAAYXS010000368.1 GCA_012515775.1 Phycisphaerae bacterium | reverse complement strand
GGGTTTGGGATATTTCGGGCGCATACAGTCGGGCAAGTGGATTGAATCCTCCGATAAAGCATCTCCGATCTAATTAAGAAGAAGTCGGCCTCCACCAATTACGCCGGCGGTTTGTAGCGTCGGCCCCCCGTGGTTGCCGTCCGCCTTCTGAGGCCCAGTCCGCCAGGGGCGGACGCCACAGCAAGGAATTACGCCAGGAAATGCGAACCGAGAAAGAACTGGCACTACGCACTAGGGAGAACAACCTGATTCGGACCAACCTGACCCATCGGGCTTTGCGCGGCAGCGCACGTGGAGTCCTGATACTTTGCGTGTTCACGATCGCGGCCCCAGCGTGGTCTGAATCTGCGGATCAGAGCCTGACCGCCGCCGTCATCGGCGCACTGGCGCCGGATGAGGTGCGTCTGGGCGAAACCGGGCTGCTGGACGTACATGTGCGAGACATGGAAATCGCGACGCTGCTGGAGATGATGAGTTATCAGGCCCGCGCGAACATCGTCGCCAGCACCAGCGTGACCGGGCGCATTTCGGCCAATCTTTACTCAGTCAATCTTGAGCAGGCCCTGGAGGCTATTCTGACTCCGAATCGCTACGTCTTTCGGAGGTCGGGTGGAACGATTTTCGTCGCTACGCCCGAAGAAATCGCCGCGCTCGCCCCGCCGCCGGTCACACGGGTGTTCAAGCTGCGCTACATCCAGCCGGCTGAAGCGGCCGCTGCGATAAAGGCAGTTCTCGGGCCTAATTCCACCGTGATCGAAGGCGTAAAGGAGAGCACAACCGGAAAGAGCGACTCCACCGGCAAGGAGCTGGCGAAGATGGGCGCGGCCGGCGTGGACTATGTCATTGTGACGGCCAGCCCGGCTGAATTGGACGCGGTGGCGCAACTCCTGAGCGAAATCGATCAGCGTCCGCGGCAGGTTTTGGTTGAAGCGACGATTCTGCGCGCCACGCTGAACGAGACTAATGAACTAGGGATCGACTTTACGCTGCTGGGCGGGGTGGATTTCCGCAACGTCTCCAGCACCAGCAATGCCGCGGCTGACCTGCAAACCGGCCCGCTGCCTCCGAGCCGCTTCGAGCAAAGCACTGTCAACGTGAACACGGCGTTCACGCAGAACGTGCAAGGCGGCGGCCTTACGGTGGGAATTATCAACAACAGCGTGGCCTTCTTCATCCGCGCGTTGGAGGAAACCACGGATGTCGCGGTCGTGGCAAATCCCAAGACGATCGCGCTGAACAAGCAGGAGGGGGAGGTCATCGTCGGCCGGCGCGATGGGTATTTGACGACCACGGTGACGGAGACGGCGGCGATTCAGACCGTCGAGTTTCTGGAGACAGGCACGCAAATCCGTTTTCGGCCGGTGATCAACGATGACAATACGGTGCGCCTGTCGGTGCATCCCAAGGACAGCAACGGCGGGCTGACTGGGTCCAATCTGCCGTTCGAGGAAACGACCGAAGCGCGGGCGGATCTGCTGGTCAATGATGGCGGAACGGTACTCATCGGCGGTTTGTTTCGTGAACGCACCGTGGGCGGCCGCAGCCAGGTGCCGGTTTTGGGCGACATTCCGCTGGCCGGCGCGCTGTTCCGCAGCCGAAACAACCAGACCGTGCGTGAAGAAGTCATCATTCTCCTGACAGTGCATGTCCTGAAAGACACGCCGCAGGAGCACGAGGAATTCCGCCGGCTGCTGGAGGACGTTGAGCGAATCCGCGTTGGCAGCCGCAAGGGCCTGATGTGTACGGGGCGCGAGCGGCTGGCGCAGGCGTTTTACCACGAGGCGTTGCGGCAACTCGACCAGGGGGATTGCGAACGTGCGTTGTTGAACGTGCGGATGGCGCTGCACAACGAACCCAAGCTGCTACCCGCGATCAAACTCAAGGAGGAACTGTTGTGCCGGCGCTTGTGGGACGATGAGGGCGGCCGCATGCGCACGTTCATCTGGGACTTGATCCGGAGCGACGCGCCTCCAGACGAGCCGTTGCCGGACTTCGCCCGGCCGCAACCTGAACTTCCGGGGCCTCCGCAGAGTGAGAATGAGTGCGATGACAGCCAGCCCGCGAACCCCGATTAGCGAAATTGACCGCAGGAAGCTCCGCGGAACACCGCGGGAGCCCGAGGCTCTCGCCAGGCCGCGACGCGCCCGGAGGTTCGCCTGCGGAGCGCCAGCGCTGGCGGTGCTCGCGCTGAGTCTGACCGGCTGTCAGTCCCCCCAGCAACAGGCCAACCAAGAAGCCACCCAACGCTGGAACCAGGCTCGCGCGCAGCTCAAGGCCAAACTGGCGTATGACCAATTCGCGGCCGGCAATGTCAAAGCCGCGGCCGGTGAGCTGGCCGAGGCTCGGCGACTCGATCCCGCAAATATGTATTGGACGCCGCTCCAGGCCCGCATCTGGCTGGCGGAAGGGAACACGGCCGCGGCAGCCGACTTGTTGGAGCGCACGCAGCTCGACGGTCCGGCACAAGCGGAGGTCGAATATCTGCGCGGCATCGTGTATCAGCAACAGCAGCGCTGGGAGGACGCGGTAGCGGCTTTCAAAAGTGCGGCCGAACTGGATCAAAGCGATGTGAGCTATGTGGTCGCGGCGGTGCAGGTATGGCTGCAACTTGGGCAGCCGCGGCAAGCGCTACAGTGTTTGGAAGCTTGCGCCGCGAATTTCGCCTGGACGAATGCTTATCAGGCGGCTTTGGCAGAGGCTCTGGAGCTGGCGGGCGATTGGAGCGGCGCGGCATCGGCCTGGCGGCGCGTTTTGCAGGCTGCGGACGGTGACGCCGGCATCAGCGAACGGCTGGCGGAAGCCCTATGCCGGGCTGGGCGGCATGGTGAGGCGATTCCGGTGTTGCAGCAACTGCTAAAGGGGCAGCAAGCCCAGCAATCCACCAGCGTACGCCTGCGCCTGGCGGAGGCGCTGCTGGCGGTAAACCAGCCCGAGGCGGCCCGGGGGCACGCCCAAACGGTGCTGCAGAGCGATCCGAACCAGGTCTCCGCGTTGCTGCTGCTGGCGCAGGCATGGGCCGCGGCCGGAGACACCGGTGCGGCGCTGCGTACGGCCGACCGCGCGCTACAGATCCAGCCGCAGGACGTACGCGTTCAGGAACTGATGGCAGCCCTGGAGTGGAACGCTGGGCAGGAAAGCAGCGCCCGGAACCGGGCGCGTCGTCTGCGGGAAATCGACCCCGCTAACCCCGTTGCGGTTCACATTCTGGCGCTGGGTTCTGACTAGAATCGACATTTGCTTCAAGACGCGACGGCGCAGGTTCCGTACCCGTGAACCTGATTTCGGTGTAGAATTTAGTTAGTCAGCCAGCTTTTGGGGAAGTGATGATCGAGTTGGCCTGCCCACGTTGTCGAATTGCCAACCCGGAGGTGGCGCGCTTCTGCCGTCGCTGCGGCCTGGCTCTGGTGCGCGGACCGGACGGCTCGCTGCTCGGGCCGGGTCAGATACGCCACCCGCAACCGCTGCCGGCGCCGCCGGGTTTCCAGTGCTTCGATGATACGCCGGATCTCTTTTTCAGCACTAAGTCCGCGTGGGGCGGGCAGGCTCTCAGCGACACCGAGCCGCAGCTCATCGCCGCCTTTAACGCCGGCTACCCGCTTGTCGATGTTATAATATTAATCCGAGGTCACGGCCCGGCCGGCGAAGCCGCCTTCTGCATCCCGCACGCTGTAGAGCGCTGGGGTCGTGGTCAGACCGTGACGCTGGAAGTCCCGTCCTGGGAATTGCCCGACGAGCCGCACAAGTTAACGCTGGCGCTCGATTCGGCTGAGTTCGATACAGAAACCTGAACCGGAATCAGTCTTGGCCAATCGTCTTCGCCTGCAAACAGCCGACTAGAGCCCGAAAGGAGAAGAGCATGCCCGCCCTCGTCTTTGGAGTAATCGTCGTCCTGGTCGCGCTGGTGCTGCTGAGCGGCTTCTTCACCGTCCAACAGCAGACACACGCGGTGGTGCAGCGCTTTGGGCGTTTCCTGCGCATCTGCGGCCCGGGGTTGCATTTCCGCTGGCCGCTCGTTGATTCGGTGGCCGGGCGGATCACGCATCGCGTGCGCGAGCTCGAGATTAAAGTCGAAACGAAAACCAAGGATGACGTCTTCGTGGAGCTGCTGATCGCGGTGCAGTTCTTCGTCCGAGAGACGGACGAAGCCGTCAAAGCCGCCCAGTACAAGCTCATGAATCCGCAACAGCAGATCTCGTCCTACGTGTTCGACACGGTCCGCGCCCTCGTTCCTGAAATGCCGGTCGACAACGTCTTCTCCGAGAAAGAGAAGATCGCGTCGGCCGTCAAGGACCGGCTCGAGCAGATCATGGATGACTTCGGCTACACGATTCTTCAGGCCCTGGTGAACGACATTCAACCCGATACCGAAGTCAAGGCGGCCATGAACAAGGTCAACGCCAGCGCCCGTTTGAAGGAGGCCGCCAAGAACGAAGCCGAGGCCAGAAAGATTCGCGTCATCGCCGAGGCGGAGGCCGAGGCCCGGGCGAAGGAACTCCAGGGTGTGGGTATCGCGCGCCAGCGGCTGGCGATCGCGAAGGGCCTGAAGGAGTCGGTCGAATCGTGCTCCGAAGCCGGCATTTCGCCCGAAGAGGCGACGAAAATGGTGCTGCTGACGCAGCACTACGACTCAGTCACCGCGGTCGGCTCGCGCAGCGGCGCAACCATCATGATGGTGCCCTACAGCCCAGCCGGGATGAGCGCCTTCTCCGACCAGATCATGCAGGCGCTGCTGGGCGCTAAGCAGGCCCAGGAGACTCACACCGGCAGCGTCGCCCCGGACGGGAGCCGCAGCTAGGGTGATAAAGTGATAAGGTGATAGGGTGATAAAGGATTCGCGGGTCGGCCTTTATCACCCTATCACTT
>JAAYXS010000367.1 GCA_012515775.1 Phycisphaerae bacterium | reverse complement strand
TGAGAGAACATCATGATGTAAGCGAAAGGTGTCCGCGGCCTGTTCCACAGATCGGTTATCCGCATGTCTGGATCAAAGACCCGGCCGAAGAGGTGTTGTACGTTGGTGGACCAGAGGGGGCCCGAGCGCACTCGCAGGCAGACGGCGATCCGGCGGGCGAGCAGTTGTTCATCCTGCTGGACGAATACCCGATCCAGGCTCGATTTCAGCCCATGCAAGCCGGCCCGGTACGCGTCCGGGCGGTGCTGTACTTCGCCGTGTTAAGTCTGGCCACGGGTTTCCCGCCCGCAGTACAGTGGCATGCCGACGGGACCGCTACGCTGCCGCCGAATGTGCTGTGGTCGCAGCGCATTGCGTTTAGCAGGGAGATTGAGATTGCGGATGAGAAACGCTTTTGCGCGCCGCACGCAACGCCGCCAGTTTGTTGTTCTCTGGGCTGCGGCAGCGTGGTATACTTGAAGCGGTTTAATCACTGGCGCTCGCCGGCCGTCGGCGTGAGCGGGCGTGCATGGCGACAGAGGCCGCCTGGCAACTCAGGAGGAAGAAGAATGTTCTGGACCATCATTTCAATCTTCTGCACTGCAATCACGTGTGCGTCGAATGAACCAGCAGCGCTTAGCAGCGCCAGTCCGCAGCTATCGGCGGGCAACGCGGACAAGATCCAACACAGCCCAACCACCAGCCACTGCAAGGGCCGGCTCGTTTCCGGCTTCATGGGCGAAGACTACGCAACCGAGGCGCTTACTGCCGAGCGCAGCGTGGTCAGCAAGTACCTGTACGCCCCGTCCTTCCCCGATAACCCCACTTTTCGTTCGCAGTTGTCGGCTCAGCTTGACGGCCAGCCCGTGGACTACTTCGACACCAGCGCTGCCACGCCGAGCGTCGAGTACCTGTCGCAATACGCCGCCGTATTCACTTGGCGCGGCTCCGCGTACGCCGACCCGACGGCCTTCGGCAACAACCTGGCCGACTACGTCGATCAGGGCGGCCGCGTCATTCTGGGTATGTGGTGCCTGGACGGCATGGGCGGGCGCATTATGACGCCCGAATACTGCCCGGTCACGGGCATGTCTTGGACCTGGCCCGGCGACTTCTGCTACAACCACGACGGTACCCAATGCGCCACCGCCAACGTCGAGCACCTGTGCGCCCTCTGGCTGGATGGCATCCTCGGTCTCCAGCCCGGCGCGCAGTCCGACGGCTCGCTCGGCGACGTCGGCTTCCCGCTCGCGGCCTGGAACGCCCCGATGAACGTTTGGTACAGCACCGGCAACGAGGGCGGTAGCTATGGATCCGGCGACTGGCACATCCTCACAGCCAATGAAATGACGTGCCCGGGTCCGGCCGGGGCCTGCTGCAATATCCGCACCGGCGAATGCCTCGATCTGATTCCGGTGCCGGATTGCGGGCAGATGGGGGCAAGCTGGCGTACGCGCGCGCCGATCGAGTATTGCGCCGACCTGGTTTCGGTCTGTGGCGACCCGGGCGCATGCTGCGATCCCTTCAGCGGCACCTGCATCGACGACGTGTTCGCCGCGAACTGCCTCGACCTCGGTCACCAGCCGACCTCCGGCGTGTCCTGCGCCCACCTGGACCCGCCCTGCGGCAATCCGGGCTGTTGCTGCGATTGGCCGGAACCGGGCGTCCCGGCCGAGCCGCACTTCGCCTTCCAGGCAAACTGCGGCGGCCGCTTCATCCCGGGCGCTTACCCGTTCTGCGGCGATCTGGATGAAAGCGGCGTTGTAGACATCAATGACTACAACCTGTTCTTGGATGGCTTCGGCGCCTGTGCCGACCAGGCCGGCTACATCCCCGCGGCCGACCTAGACAACGACGGCTGCATCAGCCTGGTTGACTTCCAGACCTGGCGCAACTGCTACCTATACCAAGGCAGCGGCTGCGAGGCCGATATGTTCGAGCCCGAATGCGGTATGTTGGAGCCGTAGCGCTACGTTACCTTGCGGCCGGGTGTGGCGGCGCGTCTCAGATCATCACCCGCCGGTTGTAAATGTACCACTCGACCACCAGAATCAGCAGCGCCGCGCCGACGAACCAACGCCAAATCTCCGGCGTGCTGGTGCTTATGGCCTGCCCCGCCTTGATCTGCGGCGTGCCCAGGTCCTCGG
>JAAYXS010000366.1 GCA_012515775.1 Phycisphaerae bacterium | reverse complement strand
GTCCGCAGGGCGCTCCAGGCCGTCAGGGCCGCTATGGGCAGCGTCGCGGCTTCCGCGAAGTCATAACCCTCCGGAATGGGGATTACCGCCGCGGCCGGCAGGACCACCTGCTCAGCCGCCAGCCCCGGCCCCGGCGTGCCCAGCGTCGTGCCGGTGTATTCCGCCCGAAAGCGCCCGTCGAGCCAGCCGGGAATAAAGTGCGAGCATACGTGCTGGCCGACTTTCACATGCGTCACTTCGGGTCCGACGGCGGAGATGAGGCCGGCCCCGTCGCTGATTGGTGTGGCCGGTAGGCGCACGTGCGGGTTGTATTGGCCCCTGATTACCATGAGATCGCGGTAATTCAGGCTTATCGCCCGCACCTGCAGCAGCACTTCGCCCGGCCCGGGAACCGGCTCAGCGACGTCCACCAGCTTCAGATTCTCGAGGCCGAAAGCATCGAATTGATAGGCCCGCATGGTCGGCTCCTAGACTAAAGACCGCACCGGGATCATAGGCCAAGTTGGGTTCAAATGCAGCCCTGCGCGCCGGAGGTGCGTCGGACCGCGGTGAGAAGAGCGCGTGGCAAGCTGCGGCTCGCGGTCTTATTTCTTCTGAAGAATAAACACCGGCTTGTTCGCCCACGTGATGCGGCTGTATCCACGGGGCTGGCTCGGAATCTCGGCTGCTGGGCGGTAGTACTGACGCCACCATGCGTCTTGGTAGTCGGTCGCATCATCAGTCGTGAAAACGAGCCAAGGCGGCAGCGATTGTGGATCGAATTCGCCTGGACGTACCGGCGGCAACCACAGAATTTGCCGATGCGCGAAATCCAGCGGCGGAACAGCGTATGGGGCGGGTTCCTGGATTACGGCGATGGGCTCGCCCGGAGCGGCCAGTTCGCCGAGCAGTTCTGCCGCGCGGCGGCGCGATTCGTCTTGCCCGGCGGCGTCATCGGTGAACGAACGAACGTAGATAGGCGTCTTCATCGTTGCCACGACTATGACGGTGACAACCAGCGCCAGCGGGCGGCGCCACGCGGCGCAGCGCGCAACATCGCCGCGCGCCGCTCGGACCACGCCGGCAAGAGCTCCGATAGCCACTCCGGCGCCGATCGCGAATATGCTGACCGGCACAATAAGAAAACGTGCGTACTCGGCTGGTTTGTTCGCGCCCAGGAGCACAGCGATGAGCAACATCGCTGCGCCGCTGCTGGCGGTCGTCGCGAGCTGCCGCGGCTGCCGGCGCGCCAGCCACAGCAAGCCGGCCAGCCCGGTCAGCAGCAGCCCGGGCCCCGCGCTTTCGAGTAGCAGCTCGCCCACGCGAACCGCACCGTCGCCAGCCTGGCGGATTTGACCAGCGTACATCGCCGTGGAGTTTTCGATGTTGCTCGCCAGCGCGGCGGGGTTGAACAGGTAGTTGTAGGGTATGTACGGATTCGTCAGGACGTAGACGGCGAGCGCGATGCCGGCGCCCAAGGCCAAGTGGCGGAGAAGCCTGCCAGCGGGAGATCGCCCGGCCTCGCTCGCGAGTGCCCGCTTGCGAGCTATGAACAGGGCCGGCCAGATTGCCGCCGCGACGATGCCGGTCAACACCAAGCCAAAGCCACAGCCGGCGAACAGGCCCAAGCGGATCGCGTCGCGGCGTCTGCCGGTGTCGTAGTAATCGAGCGCCGCGAGCGTTGCCCACAAAATCATGCACGCGGACGGTACGTGCGGCTTGGCTTCCAGAACGCCGCTGATGAAAACGGGCGTACACGCCAGCAAAAGCGTCGCTACCAACGCGGCGATCGTCCCGGCCAGGCGGTCGGCCAATTTCCAGACCGTGACCAGCAGCAGCGCGCCGAAGGCCAGCGTGACCAGCCTGGCCGCCAAATAGAAACGGGCGAATTCCTCAGGCTGCTCCAGGTACAACGCCGGATCGCTGCTGACGTGCGTTATTCCCAGCGTCGCCGAAGCGCCGACCGCGGCCCCGACCAGGTATATGTACGCGCCGCCGTACTGATACAAGCGCGGATCAAAGTCAAAATGCCGCGGACGCATGCGCTGCAAGGCCATGAACGTGATCATCTCGTCCGGCTGGCGCGAGAAGAGGCGATAACGCCGCAGAATCTCGGCCCGCGCGGCGGTGGTCGCGGTGAGATCGAGGATCCGGTCGCGCTGCGTCAACGGGTCCAGGTCGGTATCCGCACCGCCGCTGCGCTCCTGGCGGACCTGCAACGCGGTGGCGGTGTGGTACTGGTCGGCGCTCCAGGGCGGTGCGCCGCCAAAGAGCAGCTCATCTGCCTGGCGGCTCGGCAGCCCCCAGCGCGCCAGCGGCGCCATCAGGCCGAACCACGCCAGGGCGGCCAGCCAAATGGCGTGGCGGCCCCATCCGGGTCGCGCGGACGCTGGCGACGAGACTGAATTGGCCACCGCTTCACTCACGTCAAAATGATGTCGAGTACGCCGAGCAGGCCAAGAACTACTCCCACGATTCCGTTGATCGTGAAAAAGGCGACGTTCACGTACCGCAGATCATGTGGGCGAACCAGCGAGTTTTCCACTGCCAGCAGCAGCGCCACCAGCGCCACGCCGGTCAGGTACAGCCAACCGAGACCGGCCGTCAGCCCGACACCTGCCAAGGCCGCGATTGTGACCGCGTGAAAGGCCCGCGTCAGCCACAGGGCCGGGCCGATGCCGATTTTGGCCGGCAGGCTGTGGACGCCGTGGCGGCGGTCGAATTCGACATCCTGGCAGGCGTAGATTACGTCGAATCCGCCAATCCAGAATAACACCGCCACCATCAGGAGCCAGGCCGGCGCGCCTAGCGTCTGCGGACTAATGGCTATCCAGGCGGCAACCGGTGAAAAGCCGATGGCCGCGCCCAACGCCAGATGCGACCAGCGGCTAATGCGCTTCGTGTACGAGTACAGACACAGCAGCAGCAGCACCGGGATGC
>JAAYXS010000365.1 GCA_012515775.1 Phycisphaerae bacterium | reverse complement strand
GCATTGTCGCCGGGCGAGACCGCGACCTTCACGCTCCAATCCACGGTCGTCCCGGGTGAAACCGTCAGCCCGTTTTTGCTCGATTCGAGGGTGAGCGTCACGGTTGGCGTGGCCCACGCCACGCTCGTGCAGATCAATACAGCTATTATCGTGATCGCCTTCATGGTGAGCACCTCCTGATGGGGCGTTCGCCCCCGCACAGAATGTGGAATTTTGGCTTCAATCCTATTGCATGCCCTCGCGAGCAGTGAGCATCACGGTGGCCATTTTAACGCGCCGACCGCGCCGCGGAAACTGTTTTCTCATCTGCGCCGGCAATTTGCACAGTTTTCGGACTCAAATCTCGCAGAAATGGCTTTCGTCCGGTGTAAGTGCTTTGCACGCCAAAGCTTAGAGCCGTTGTGGGCCGCGGGCAAAACGTGCGCCGCGGAGTAGACCAATGCTCCGCGGGCACTTATCCTCGCCTCTGTGGCACGCGCGCTGCCAAAGAACGACCAATTGGAGCCAGAGCGCCGGCCGGGAGAAACGCGCTCTCGAGCCGAAACCGAGCGTTGGCGACGCGTTGCGAGCGCGTTTGGCGCGTAGCTTTGTCCACTATTTGTTGGGATGACGCATGAGCAAACAGGTGGCAACGAATATCACATGGCATGAGGGACACGTCGATCGCGCGCAGCGCAATGAGCTGTTGCGGCAGAAAGGGGCCACGATCTGGCTGACCGGGCTAAGCGCTTCGGGCAAGAGCACGATCGCCTTCACCGCCGAGCACGCCCTGGTCGAACGCGGGCACCTCAGCTACGTGCTCGATGGCGATAACATCCGCCACGGCCTGAACAAGAACCTGGGCTTCTCGCCCGCGGACCGTACCGAAAACATCCGCCGGATTGGCGAGGTCGCCAAGCTCTTCGCCGACGCGGGCGTGCTGACGTTCACGAGCTTCATCAGCCCGTATCGGGCCGACCGCGACCTGGTGCGGCAACTGCACGAGGCCGCCGGTCTGCCGTTCATTGAAATATACGTCCAGGCGTCAGTCGAACTCTGCGAGCAGCGCGACCCGAAGGGGCTGTACAAGAAGGCCCGGGCCGGCGAAGTGAAGGAGTTCACGGGAATCAGTGCGCCCTACGAGGAGCCGCTCAAGCCCGAAATGGTCATCGATTCGGCCAACGTCTCGCCCCAGCAGGCAGCCGGGCTCATCATTAGTTGCCTGGAAGAGCGCGGGCTGTTGCCGCGGCAATGATCCGGGGCCGGGTTGATTGGAAAGGACTGCCAAGAAAATGAGTGATGCACGACTGATTCCGCCACACGGCGGCAAACTGGTGAACCTGATCGTCGACGAGGGACAACGGCGCGCGCTGAGCGAGCAGGCCAAGGGCGCGCTGCGCGTTCGCCTGCCGGAACGCGAGCAGTGCGACCTGGAACTGTTGGCCGTGGGCGCGTTCTCGCCGCTGACCGGCTTCATGGGCGAGGCGGAATACCATCGCGTACTGGACGAAATGAAGCTGAGCAACGGGCTGCCCTGGACGGTGCCGATCACCTGCTCGGTGGATGGCGCCACTGCGGAGCGAATCGCCGTCGGTCAGCCGGTCGCGCTCACCGATGACCAGGATCGCACCTTGGCGGTCCTCACCGTTCGCGAGAAGTACGCGCACGACAAGAAGAAGGAAGCCGAGCGCGTCTATCAGACGACTGAAGAAAAGCACCCCGGCGTGGCGGTCACCATGTCGCAAGGCGACGTGTGCCTGGGCGGCCCCGTGCAGGTCATCTGTCCGCGCTACGAACCGGAATTCGCCCGCTTCCGCCTTACCCCGGCCCAGACGCGGGCGGCCTTCAGCGAACGCGGCTGGCGAACGGTCGTCGCCTTCCAAACCCGCAACCCGATCCACCGGGCGCATGAGTACATCACCAAGTGCGCCTTGGAAATCTGCGACGGTTTGCTGATCCACCCGCTGGTCGGGCAGACCCAGGCCGGCGATATCCCGGCCGAGGTGCGCATGCGCTGCTACGAGGTGCTGCTCGCCAACTACTACAACCCGAAAAACACGCTTCTGTCCGTCTGGCCGGCCGCCATGCGTTACGCCGGGCCGAAGGAAGCCATACTGCACGCGCTGGTCCGCAAGAATTACGGCTGCACGCACTTCATTGTCGGGCGTGATCACGCCGGGGTCGGGACGTACTACGGCACGTACGACGCGCAGCGCATCTTCGAAAAGTTCGACCCGGCGGCCATCGCAATCCAGCCGCTGAATTTCGAGCATACGTTCTGGTGCAAGAAATCCGGGGCGATGGCCAGCGATAAGACGACGAACAGCACGAAGGAAGATCGGGTGTTCCTGTCGGGCACGGCAGTGCGGGAGATGCTGGCGCGCGGTGAGCGTCCGCCGGTCGAATTCACGCGGCCTGAGGTGGCGGACCTGCTGATCGAGGCCATGCGCCGGCGGTAGTGCAAGGCTCCGCCTTGTGGCAGCGAACCGGAATTTGCACTACGGGAGGTGCGCTGTCGCTTTTGAAATGCTGCAATGGCGGCCGGCACGGCGTAGTATAATGGGCATCTTCGGCTGGAGAAGATCATGCCGGTGAAGATAACGATAGAGCTGCCCGAAGAAGCGTTCTCCGCGACGCGCAGCACGCCCGAGGAATTTGCACAGAAGCTACGGATCGCCGCGGCGGTCAAGTGGTACGAAGTCGGCATGCTGTCCCAGGGTAAGGCCGCGGCCATCGCCGGGCTGAACCGGCATGAATTCCTGCAAGCTCTGGCGAACCTGGGCGTATCTCCCTTTCAGGCGACTATCACCGACCTCGAGGCGGAGATGGGGCGGTGAGCCGTCGCTGGGTTCTGAATGCCTCTCCCATTATGGCGCTTAGCGCGACCGGCCACGTATCGCTGGTGACAGAACTAAGCGAGCAGGCCGTGGTACCCAGCGGCGTGGGCGAGGAGATCCTGCGCGGGCCGGCCGACAGCCCCGCGGTGCAGTGGTTGAACGGCGAGGGCGGGCGGCTGGTGCAAGCCGTTGACGGCCTCGATCCCGCCGTGCTGGCTTGGGACCTGGGGCGCTGCGAAACGGAAGTGCTTACTTGGGCGCGGCGGCATCCGGAGTTCGAAGCGGTGCTGGACGGCCGGGCCGAGCGGGTCTGCGCGGCGGCGTTCAATGTGCCCGTACGTTGCACGCTGGGGATTATTCTGTTGGCGAAGCGGCTGGGACGAATCCCGGCGGTCGGGCCGGTGCTGGGCGCGCTCGAGGAGGCAGGGTTCCCGGTCGATCCTACTTTGCGTGCTCAGATCATTCAGCACGCCGGAGATTAAGTGAATTCCGAAATTCGCACAGCCGTTCCGGCCGACGTGCGCAGCGCCATCTTGCAGGCCGGGCGTATCGCACTGATTGGTCACGTGACGCCCGACGCGGACTGTATCGCCTCGATGGCGGCCGCCTGGCTTGGCTTGCGCGAGCTAGGCAAGGAGGTGCACGCGCTCCTGCCGGACGGCACGGTTTCGCGGCGGATGCAGTTTCTGGTTCGCCGGGCCGGGCTGACACCGGCCACGCTGGATGAGGCGAAGACTTGCGAGCTGGCGCTGGTGCTTGATACGGCCAAGGCTTCGCGGGTGAACGTGCCGGGCAAGTTGGAGGCGCTGCCGGGTTTGGCGGTGGCGAACGTCGATCATCATGCCACTAACGCTGGATTTGGGCGTTGGAACTGGGTCGTGCCCTCCGCCAGCAGTACATCGGAACTGATGTACACGCTGCTGCGCAACCTGGGCTGCCAGATCGGGCCGAACATCGCAACGTTGCTATACGCCGGCATGCACAGCGACACGCAGGGCTTTTCGCTTTCGAATACCGCGGCCGAAAGCCTGAACGTCGCGCACGAACTGGCCGCGTGCGGCGCCGCAATCGCCGACGTCTGCGAGCAGTTGCACCGTAGCCACAGTCGCGGCGAGTTCGAGCTGCTCAAGCTGGTCTACTCGCACACACAGGTCAGCGAGGACGGCCGCCTGGCCTGGAGCTGTGCTTCGCATAGCGAGATCCTGGGCGCCGGCTGTACGGCCAGTGACATCGACGACCAGGTGGAGGTCGTGCGCTCCATCGACGGCGTCAAGGTGGCGATTCTGTTTACCGAGGGCGTGCGCGGCAAGGTGCGCATCAACTTCCGCGGCGAGAAGGGCGTCGCGGTGCTGAAGCTGGCGGCCGGTTTCGGCGGCGGCGGACATACAGAGAGCGCCGGGGCGATTCTGGACGGAACAGTTGAGGAGATAATGGAGCGCGTTATTCCGGCGGCGCTGGAGTTCGTGAGGAATTTGCCGCCCGCTTGACCTGCTGATCACGCCCCTCTGGCCTGTTGATCGCGCCCCTCGCGCTTGATCCGCCCGCGCAGCTTGAACAGCTCCTTGAACGCGCGGGCGATAACCTTGATATTCGCTCCGGTCTGCTGGCCGGCCGTTCGCGGGTAGTGGTGGACGCCGACCTGCACGATTGAGTAGCCGAGGTTCCGGGCTTTGGCGAGCATTTCGGTATCGATGAGTGCTCCGCGGCTCCACAATTCAATCTGGTCAATGAAGGTGCGCGGGTAAATCTTGAACGCGCAATCGATGTCGCGCAGCCGCAACCGGAAGAGTATGTTCACCAGTGTCGACCACGCCCAGGCGTTCAGCTTGCGGATGGCCGAATCCTGCCGATTGAGGCGGTAGCACGAGACGATGTCGTACTTCTCCAGCAGCGGCAGAATTGTGGGCAATTCGTTCAGGTCGAACTGTCCGTCGCCGTCGGTGTAGAAGATCCAGTTTTTACGTGCCTCCTTGAAGCCGCGGGCCAAGGCCCCGCCGTAGCCCTGATTAGGACGGTTGTGCACGGCTCGCACATGCGGGTTCTCGGCGGCCAGGCGGTCCGCGATCTCGCCCGTGCGGTCGCGGCTGCCGTCGTTAACGATGACGATTTCGTAGTCGTCGGCGACTTTCTGGGCGACGGCGAGGGCGGCGCGCGTGACGCGCTCGACGTTGGCCTCCTCGTTGTAGCAAGGGAACGTGATCGTGAGCGAAAGCGGTTTCAGAGGCGGTCTGTCCATGTCACTCGGTCCGTTCTAGGCGCCGAATGGTATCAGATAACCGCGGCGACTGTCAGCCACCCGCTACCGGGGACCGCCGGCGCCCCGAAAGTACTGTTTCGTACGCCCTGATCGTCTCCGCGATTGTCCGTTGCGGATCGACGTTCGCCGCGGCCCATAGACGCGCCCGCTCAGCCTGCTCTCGGCGCTGCTGCGGGTTGTCCCGCAACGAACGAATCGCCGCCACAAACGCGTCGGCATCCGCCTGCGTTACGAGCATCAGGCGCTGCCCGTCTCCGCTGAGTTCCCGCAAAGTGGGAATATCGCTGCACACGACCGGCAGCCCGCCGGCCATGGCCTGCAGAATCACGTTTGGCACACCTTCAGTGCGCGACGGAAACAGCAGCAAGTCCGCCGCGCCCATTACCGCCGCGAGGTCATCTCGCCACCCCAGCCACTGCAAATGTCCGGCCTCGCGCCGCCGCAGCGCCTGCTCCACCTGTCCGCGTTCCGGCCCGTCGCCGGCAATCAGAAAGCGGAACGGCTCCTGGCGCAGCCGCTGGGCACATTCGAGCACGAGATCGATGCGCTTGACCGGGTCCAGCCGGCCGGCCCAAAGAACTGCGAATTCGT
>JAAYXS010000364.1 GCA_012515775.1 Phycisphaerae bacterium | reverse complement strand
CTGATGCTGGTGACGTACAGCGTGGTTTCCAATACGTTTGTCGTGATCGCGTCGGCATTTGCGGAGCGCTACCTGTATTTGCCCAGTGCGGGATTCTGCCTGCTGGCGGCGTTTGCAGTGAGCGCGCTGTTTGAGCGGTGGCGCGGTGCGGCCGGACCGCCGCGGGGGCTGCGCGTCAGCGTAAACTGTGCCGCGGGCGCCGTGCTGATCCTGCTGGCTGTTCTGACGATTCAGCGCAATCGCGATTTCGTTTCCGAGATGGTTCTGAACTCGGTTGATATAGAAACACACCCGCGTGCGGCCCGCATGTGGTCCGCGCTGGCGGGCGAGCAACTGAAGGCGGGCAATAACCGGGCGGCTGTTGCATCCGCGCAAAAAGCCCTGGAGATATACCCGCCGTACCCGGATGCCTGGCGCACCGCTGGCTTGGCGCTCTTTCGTCTGAACGAGCCGGACCAGGCGCTCGCCTGTCTGCGAGAGTCCTTCAAGACCGGTGGACAGGACCACGAGACGGCCAACGTGCACGTGGCCAAAATTCTCACTCAGCGCGGCGAATACCGCGAAGCGATTTCGCTGCTGCGCGATTTCGTGCAGCGGAACCCGCAGGCCGCCGCGCCGCGCAATAATTTGGCCTGGTACTTGTTGACCGCTGAGCCGGCGGAGTTGCGGGACTTACCTGCCGCGTTGCAATACGCCCGAGAAGCGGTTTCCCTTGAGCCTCAGGCCGGCGATTTCGTAGATACCTACGTGGCCGTACTGGAAGGCTTAGGGCGGCATGCGGAAGCACAACGTGTCATCAGAGACGCCCTTTCTCAGATACCCGCGGACGACCCCGCACGGCCGGATTTGCTGCGCAGATTGCAGCAGGAGCCGTGAATCATGGTCGACCGGTTTATTATTCGGGTTTACTCAGCCGCCGCGCGCCTCGGCCCATTTGAGCCACCCCGCCACCAAGTCCTGCCGCTTGGGGCGGTGAAGCTCGAATCCGCATTCCTCCATTTCGGCCAGGGCGCGCTCAATGCTCCAGTTGCATACCGCCACACGGTAGGCCGCAACCAGAACGCCCGTGCGGTGATAGCCCTGCTCGCAGTGCACCAGCACCGGGTGATTCCGCGGATCACGCATCAGCGTCACAAACTCATCGAGAACCTGCGGCGCTATGCCGCGCGTGTCCGACAGCCGCACATGCTGAAACTGGATCGCGTGCCGCGCACAATAGTCACGCTCGCGTTTGAACCACCGGCCACGCAGCGGATGTCGCGTGCCGCCGCGAGCGCAGATGATGGTGCGCAGGCCGTGGGTCTGGCGAATGTGCTCGAGATGCTGCAGTCGCGGTTGCCCGCAACGCAGTAGCACGCCCGGCTGAACCACGTGGAAGTTCGTCAGGCCGTCATAACGGCTGCCGATCAGGCCGCTGAGCCACAAGCGCCATTGATGAAGACTGGGCCAGCGTCCGCGTCGCGGCGGTTGGTGCTTTTCCCGGTCGAGAACAACGTCGTCGCGTCGCGGCAACTCAGCTCCAAAGGGCGGGAGTCTGCGAGCAGGCAGTTCGCCCCCAGCCAGCGCTCGAAAACGCAAGCACTGCCCGCTCTCACGCCGACTGCCAGCATATGGCCCCGCCGGCGATTGGCAAGCGCGGCCTGCGCAGCATTCCGGCGCCATAGTGGGTGCATGCTGGGCTGAGTGCCAAGCTGGGTGCCATGCCCAAGCCGCGTGGCGGCGCGGGCATGTGTATGCCGGGTGCCCCGCATCTGGCGCCGTGAGCCTGGGGCATGCTGCGCTTGCAGCACCGTCAACGGCGGCATGCCCGCGCTTGCAACTTAGGCATGGCATCCAGCGCCGTTAACAGGGGCATGCCCGCGCTTACAGCTTGGGCATGGCACCCGCCATCGGACGTGGCACTAAAAGATTCGATTACAACAGTTCGATTCGGTCGAACTCCACGCCCGCCGCGCTTAACGCCTCCGCCGCCGCGGCGCGCTGGTCCGCGGGAATTCGCACGGCGGAGCCGCAGTCGCTGCTCAGGTGCCGCGGCGTGGGGACCAATCGCGCCGCCAGACCGGCGTGCTTGAGCACACGCTCGGCGTACACCGCATGGCTGGTAGTATGGACCAGAATGACGGCGTACTCAGCCATGCGCCTCCGCTGCAGCCAGGGACGCGATGGCCGAGATTGCCTGCTCGATGTCCGCAAGTGTCGTGAACGGGCCGGGCGACAGGCGGACAGTGCCCGCTGGCGAAGTTCCCATCGTCAGGTGCGCACGCGGCGCACAGTGCAGGCCCGGCCGGCACATGATCTCGAACTGCTCGTCCAGGGCCAGCCCGATCTCGGCGGGCGATTTGCCGTCCATGGTGAACGAGACCACTGCCGTTTGGCGGGCGGCGTCGTGCGTGCCCCGGACGTGTACACCCCGAATGCTCCGCAAACCGTCGATCAAGCGTTGGGTTAACGACTGCTCGTGTGCACGAAGCTTATCCACGCCGCGTTCCAGCACGTACCGCACGCCCGCTGCCAGCCCGGCCAGACCAACGGCGTTTGGCGTGCCGGCCTCGTATTTGTCGGGCAGGAACTCCGGCTGAAACTCGTGTTCGGAGCGACTGCCCGTGCCGCCGTGAACCAGTGCCGGCAGGCGCGAGATGTCGAAATCCTCGCGCAAGACCAGGCCGCCAGCACCGGTCGGACCGAGCATCGCCTTATGCCCGGTGAAGGCCAGCAAATCGATGTTGTCGGCGTGCATGTCGATCGGCCAACAGCCGGCGGTCTGGGCCGCGTCCACCAGCAGGGGAATCCCGCGGGCATGGGCGAGCGCGCCGACCTGACGCACCGGCAGCACTGTGCCGCACACATTCGAGGCGTGGTTCATGACGACCAACCGGGTATGCGGCCGGAGGCACTCGGCAACCGCAGCCGGTTCCATGGTTCCGTCGGGCCGGCAAGCGGCGAGGCTGATCGAGACGCCGCGGCGTTCGAGGGCTCGCAGCGGGCGCATGACGGCGTTGTGCTCCATTCCCGTAGCGACGACGTGCGCGCCGGGTTCGAGCAGGCCGAAGAGCGCCAAGTTAATGGCGGCCGTGCCGTTATGCGTAAAGACGACCCGCAGCGGGTCGCGCAGGCCGACCAGTTCGGCGACCG
This sequence comes from Phycisphaerae bacterium, assembly GCA_012515775.1. Classification (GTDB taxonomy): domain Bacteria; phylum Planctomycetota; class Phycisphaerae; order UBA1845; family Fen-1342; genus JAAYXS01. The sequence continues at coordinate 259 of JAAYXS010000364.1, read as the reverse complement.
CCTCGCGCGCCTCCAGGCGGAGGCGCTCGGCCTGAATCGAGAGGCGATGAGCACTGCGGCCCGGACTGGCACCGACGTCGCGCAGGTAGCGCAGCATCGCCTCTGCCATGCTGTCGGGTTTCGGCCAGCTTGTTGCGGCGTTGTCGAGGTAGTTCACAACGACTCCATTATGCCGGGCGCCACGCCGGAGCGTGCCATGGCGCCTTGGTGGGTGCCATGGCGCCTTGATGGGTGCCATGGCGCCTTGATGGGTGCCATG
>JAAYXS010000363.1 GCA_012515775.1 Phycisphaerae bacterium | reverse complement strand
TGGGGCGGTCGAGCGTGAGGTAGCCCAGGCCGACCGCGTCCATGAACCGCAGGCGCTGCCGGACCTCGCGCAGGATGGGCTCGGCTATCACGGCCGCCTCGCCGGTGAAACTCATCTCGTCGAACAGCTTCGTCGCCTGCGCGATCGGCAACTGCACCAGTTGGTGGATGTTCCGGTCGCCGATGCGCACCGCCAGCGGTTCGGGCCGCAGACGCGCCCCGTGGCAACTCTCGCATACGTGCTCGGACTGGTAGTTGATAAAGCGGCTGCGGCCGCCGTCGGAGCCGGCGGCTTTGGTCCGGCGTTCGAGATTGGGGATGACGCCCTCAAACTGGATACCGAAGCGTTTGGCGTCCGCCGGGCGCGTCCCGTAGAGCACGATGCGGCGGAGGTCGTCCGGCAAATTCTTAAAGGGGGTCTCGGGTTTCACGTCGAAGGCGGCACAAAGCTGACGCAGGGCGGCGCGCTGGCTGGCGGCGACGTCGCGCTGCGCGGTGGCCCAGGGGGCGATGGCGTTGGCAAGCGCGAGGTTGTCGTTCGGGATGACGAGCTGTTCATCAAAGCGCAGCGTGGTGCCCAGGCCGCCGCAGGTTTGGCAGGCGCCATAGGGCGAGTTGAAGCTGAAGGCACGCGGCGAAAGCTCGGGCAAGGTTATGCCGCAACGGGTGCAGGCGTAGCGCTCGCTGAAGGTTTCGTCGAGCCAGCCGTTGGACTGGGCGCCGCGCGGCGCTTTCCCGTGGTTCGCTACGGCCGCCGCGGAGGACGCACCGTTTGCGGGCGTAGTGCCGTTCGCGGGCGTTTCGAGCGGGGAGCGGCCCTCGCGGCGCGCGGCATCCGCGGCGCGGCTGACGATCACGACGCCATCGCTGAGCGAGAAGGAAAGTTCGATCGCGTCGGCCAGGCGGGGGCGGATTTCGGGCCGCAGTACGAGCCGGTCGACCACGACGTCGATGTCGAATTTTCGGCCCTTCGGCAGTTCCGATAAGTCCTTCACGTCCCGCAATTCGCCGTTTACCCGCGCCCGCACGAACCCTTCGCGCTGGATGCGCCGCAGGACGGCATGCAGATCGCCGGCCTGGCGGCGGACGAGCGGGGCAAGCAGCATGATGCGCGTTTCGGGCGGATAGCTGAGGACCGCGTCCACGATCTGGTCGACGGTGTGGGCATGGATGCGGGCGCCGCACTTGGGGCAGTGTGGTATGCCGACCCGGGCGAACAGCACGCGCAGAAAGTCGTGAATTTCGGTCGTGGTCGCCACGGTGGAGCGCGGATTGGCGGCCGCGGCCCGCTGCTCGATGGCCAGGGTCGGCGGCAGGCCCTCGATGTACTCGACCTCGGGCTTGCTGAGCTGCTCGAGGAAGTGGCGAGCGTGGACGCTGAGCGATTCGACGTACTTGCGCTGGCCCTCGGCGTAGATGGTGTCGAAGGCCAGGCTGCTCTTGCCCGAGCCGGAAAGGCCGGTCAGGACGATCAGCCGTTCGCGTGGCAGCTCGACGGTGACGTTCTGCAGGTTGTGCTGGGAAGCGCCAACGATGCGGATGTATTTGGGTTCGGAGGCCACTGCACGTCTCAGGCGGTGTTACCCGATCCGCGCCGCCCAGTGGGCCCTGCGCCGGCAGCCGCGGAACGAACCACGCATTGTACCGGAGGATGCTACGAGTTTCGAGCGGGCCAAGTGTCGCCGGTGTCTTCTATCTTCCGATAATGTATGCGGTAGCGTGGAGCGGATCGGGCGCGGGTTGAGTTCTTCACCCGCCGCGACAGCCAGAGGCTCAAACGGCGGCCTGCGGCGCGCCTAAGCTGCCGCGCATCACCCAGCGGCGGCCGAGCAACAAGCCGATCGGGCTGGCGATCGCAATCAGGCTGTAGATGAGCCACATGGTTTGGGTGTCCTGCGGGCCGTCCGTCGGGCAGTAGCGTCCGAGAAAGTAGCCCGAGTACAAACCGGTGGTGGACTTGGCCATAATCCAGGGCACGTTGGCCAAGCCCATGTATTGGCCGAGCTTGCCCTCGGGCGCCAGCTCCGCCGCATATTGCAGGAAACGCGGTGACCACAGGGCCTCGCCGATCGAGAACAGGAACAGGTACACGATCAGCAGCGGCGTGTGCGGGCCGAACGCCAGCAGAAAAGTGGGCAGGGCGGATACCGCGCTCCCGACGATCATCAGCGTGTAGACGTTGGCGCGGCGCGTGAGTGCCGTGATGAGCGGGACGCCGAAGAAAATGATTCCCGGATTGATCCAGTTGACGATCCACTCCATGTGGTTGGCGACGCCCTCGGAATAGGCGCGCAGCACGTAGGCCGGCATCGTGAGCCACTGGTGAGCGAATAGCGTCTGCACCGGCAGTAGCATGAAGATGAAGAACACGAAGCGTGCGTTGCTGAACGGGCCCTCGCTCAGGTACCTGCCGACTCGTGCGTACCAGGGAGCC
>JAAYXS010000362.1 GCA_012515775.1 Phycisphaerae bacterium | reverse complement strand
CGTGTTGGCGTCGGCGAGTGGGCCGGGCCAGGTCGATCGCCAGGCGCTGCGGCGGAGTTTCGGACAGGAGCAGCACATCCAGCCGCCTGAGAGCCTCGTCCCGTCGCTGCAGCTGATTGAAGACGTCTTTAAACGCATCTGCGGCGGCCGCCTGTACCGCCAGCAGATCTCGGATCGGCTGCTCGAATTCCAGCCGCGCATACGGGACAGTGCGCGGAAGGCGGACGGGAATGCCTTCAAAAGTCGCGCCGAGAGCTTGTTGCAGGCGCAGATTCAAGTGCTGGCCAAAACGGGCGGGTAGCTCCTGGCGTGGCAGCTTCAGCAGATCGCCGATAGTTGAGATTCCCAGCGCCTCCAACCGGGCGACGGCCTCGGGTTCCAGCCGCAGTGCTGTCGGCGGCAGCGGTGCCAGGTACTGGGCCGTCTGCCCAGGCGGGATAATGGATACCGGTTGGCGTGCGGTCGTCGCCAGTGCGAAGGCTGCGCCGACCGTATCGGCGACCGCAGCGCGTGCAAAGAAGCCGGCCTCAGCCAGCCCGGCCAGAGCGAGTGTGGCGATTCGGTCCTGCCCGCCAAATAGCGGTTCGCAGCCGGTAATGTCGATCAACAGCGATTGCGGCGGGCACGGATCGACCAGGGGGCTGAAGCGCACCGCCCAATCTGCGAGCTTGTGGAGAACCATTTGGTCACGTTGTGGGTCGTGCGGGCGTGCGGTCACTTCAGGAAGGAGCGCGCGGGCCTGAGCCAGCGACATCCCCGGACGCAGACCGGCCTGCAGCGCCTGGGCGTCCAAGCAGGCTATCTTTTGGGCCAGGCCCACGGCTTGCGTGAGGACAAGCGGTCCGACGAGCGCGTCGCCGGTCTCCAGCCGCCGAATCTGATCGGTGGACAAGAACGGCAAATATAGGCACATGAGCCTGCGAGCCGGCCGACGCATGCGATTCCTTTGGCAACCCCATCCTAACTTAGTGCTAACATATAGTATGCCTGCCAAGAGGTCAAGGAGAATACGTCGCAGAATGACCGATGGTGCAGTCTACCTCGGCGACTCTGCAACAGTGCAATGATGCTGAAAAGGCAACCAAAAGCCGACGAGCGCGACGTTGGGGGCATGATTGTGGCGTTTAGCCAGCCGCGGTCATAAGCGCCCTGTAAGCTCTGGATTCGCGGCTGCAATTCGCGGCGGCAACCCGTCACGTGCTCGAGAAGCCGTAAAGGTGTCACGCGGTCGTGAAGCCGCGGCTCAAAGGTACAGTGCGATGGCCGGCTGTAGAATCAGCAATGAAAGGCGCTTCAGCGCGACTAGTATTATGTCAGCGCAGCCCTTGACGGTAAGCAGCATTTTACCTTAGTATCTGGTAGTTGCCGAACTGGGAAAGCGGTCGTTTGGCAACTATACTAGACGTAACACAGGTAATGGAGATGCGCCATGGCTAAAGCCACACGCAGTAGAGCGGTTCGAAGAGGGATGGCCGCGGGTCGTCCCGCCCGACAGGGTGGGCTGGCGCCGATGAGTGTGATGCAGAATCTTACGCAGGCTCGCGAAGAATTGATCGCGCAGCGTGCTGCGCTGGACGAACAGCTTGCCGCACTGGACACTGCTTTGTCGGCCATGGGCCGGCGGCCGATGCCGGTTCGCCCCGCTGCCGGCGGCCCCGCCCTGCGCGCGGGCGAGCGGCGGCCGCGCGGCGTTGCCACTGGGCGGCGGTCTGGTTCGCTGAAGGAACACATCGCGCGCGTGCTCTCTGCCACCGGTGGTCCTATGGCAGTCAAGGACATCACCGAAGGCGTCCGCCGCGGTGGCTACGAAACCCGCAACAAGACCTTGGCGAAAAGCGTAGGCATCGCCCTGACGCAAATGCCGGAGGTCGACAAGGTCGGGCGTGGCCTGTTCCGCCTGAAATAGCTGCGCGTTACCGATTCTCTCGCTTGTTCTGATCTCATCCTCGGGATGCCGCTCCGGCAGGTGGTCCGGGACGGCATCTTTGTTTTACCGCCGCGGGGGGCGTCGCGGCCGGCCGCCCCGTCCTTATAATCTCCGCCATGAAAATCGATTTCCTCGCAGAACTACAGCAGCGCGACCTGGTGCACCAGCTATCCGCGCCGGAAGTGGCGGCTCTGCTGCGCGAGCAGCGCGTCACGGGCTATATTGGCTTTGATCCTACCGCCGACAGCTTGCACGTCGGCAGCTTGCTCCCGCTCATGACCCTGCTGCGCTTTCAGCGCGCGGGGCATCGTCCAATCGGTTTGATCGGCGGCGGGACCGGGCTGATCGGCGATCCCAGCGGGCGCACTTCGGAGCGCAGCCTCCTGGACCGCGAGCGCCTGGCTCATAACCTGGCCGGCATTCGCCGCCAGGTGCAGCGGTTTCTCGACCTCTCCGGCGACGCGCTAATCGTCGACAACGCCGAATGGCTGGGGAGTTTGAATCTGATTGATTTTCTGCGCGACATCGGAAAGCATTTTTCCGTTAACCAGATGATCGCGCGCGACTCAGTGCGCATGCGACTGGAGACGCGCGAACAAGGTCTCTCTTTCACCGAATTCACTTACATGCTGCTCCAGGCGTACGATTTCCTGGCACTGTTTGACCGTTACGGCTGCCGCTTGCAAATGGGCGGCAGCGATCAGTGGGGCAACATCCTTTCCGGCTCCGATCTGATCCGGCGGCTGCGCGGGGCCGAGGCGTATGGCGTGACGATGCCGCTGGTGACCCGGGCCGACGGGCGGAAATTTGGAAAATCAGAGGAAGGCAATGTGTGGCTGGATGAGCGGCGCACCAGCCCGTACCAGTTCTACCAGTTCTGGATCAACGTAGACGACGCCGACGTGATTCGCTATCTGAAGTATTTCACGTTCTTGCCGGTGCCGGAGATCGCGGAAATCGAGCGGGAAACGGCGGCCGCTCCGGAGAAACGTACGGCGCAACGCGTGCTGGCCGAGGAGGTAACGCGTTTGGTGCACGGTCCGGAAGCGTTGGCGCGGGCCGTACGAGCCACCAGCGTTCTCTTTCGCAAGGACGCCGACTACCGTGAACTGACTGCGCAGGAACTCGAGGAGGCGTTTCACGGCGCGCCGACGACCATCCTCGATCGGGCGGTGCTTGGCACGCCGGAGGCGGGACTGGTGGCGGTGCTGGCTCAGGTCGGGCTGTACTCTTCGCGCAGCATGGCCCGCAAGGACCTGCCCAGCGGAGCGGTTACCGTCAACAACAGGCCGGTTCGCGAGCTCGACCGCGTTCTGTCCGAGAGCGATTTGCTGCCCGGCGGCTTTATCATCTTGCGCAAGGGCAAGAAGCACCACCACGTATTACGCGTGCGGCAGGATTGAGGGGGAGCACGGGGCAGCGGAGCCCGATCGCAGAGATCGCTGTGGCGAGTCGTGAATTCCAGGGGTCATCATGACATGACACTCATTTCTGCTGCTCAGCTCATTCCATATCTCTTACGTCGCTTACCGGTCTTCGCGACTGAAAAATGCGTGGTGAAATTGTGGCGGCGGCCGGGCCGAGCCGCGTGCAGTGCCTTGAAAACATGGTGACCCGCGCTTGGTGCAGTTGTGTTCTTGAGTAGGATGCCCCGTCAGGGCTTCCAATCCTGACGATACAGGGCAAGCTGCACCGTGTCGCGCAGGGCGCCGCGCTTCCACCAGCGCTGGGGGATGCGGCCCACTTCGCGATAGCCGCTGCGCGCCAGGGCTTTCAGTGAGCCGCCATTCTCGGCGAACACTTCAGCCAGCAGCAGCCTCAGGCCGAGGACCTCGAAGGCGTAGCGGGTGCGCACCGCGATGGCGTCCGAGCCAAAGCCCCGGTTCCACAGTGATCGCCGCCCGATCACGGTGCCGGTGATGGCTACGCCGTGACGGAAGCTGATCTGGTGAATGCCGCAAAAGCCGATGTGTTCTTCCTGCGACAGAGTCTCGATCGCGAACAGCACTTCGGCGGGGTCTTGGGCAAAAGGACTGGATTCGGCCGCACGCTGGAAATAGGCCTCTTCGGCGACGCGCGTGATTGGGTAATCACCAACCAATAGCCAGCGCGTTACCTCTGGATCATTGAGCCAGCGCAAGGCGTTGGCAAAGTGCTTCTCATACTCCAGCGGCACGAGCCGGACTTTCTTCCCTGTCCAGCCGAACGGCATGACCTCGCTCATGGTGTTTTCCTGTGGCGCGTGCGCAACAAGAAGGCCACCTTGCGGTGGCCTTCTCAAATGCGGTCGTTTCGAGTTTTAGTAGCGGTCCCTTCCGCCGCCGCGGCCGCCGCGGCCGCCGCCATAGCCGCCACGTCCGCCGCCGCCGCCGGCGCGCGGCTCGCGCGGGCGCGCCTCGTTGACGGTCAGCGTGCGTCCATCATGCACTTGACCGTTCAGCGCGCTAATTGCAGCCTGGGCCTCTTCCTCACTGGCCATCTCGACGAACCCAAACCCTTTGCTCTGGCCGGTCACACGATCGCTAATCACTTCCGCGCTCTGAACCGTCCCGTGCCGGGATAGCAGTTCTTCAAGATCTGAGCTGCTAACGCTATAGCTGAGGTTCCCGACATACAACTTCTTGCCCACCGTCATGCTCCTCTTCGATACAAAAACATTTGACCCTACATTTTTCACTTTCAGGGCCGTGTTGAAAGCGGCCTACGCGCGGCCGGAGCGTAAGGAGGCGATAAAGGCAGTGCGATCCGGACTTGAACAAACAGGTCACGTACGCGCCTCGTTCGACGCACCTTCTGCATTCAGTATAACGCCGGTTCCTTTATTGTAAACCGGCGTGCAGCGCCGGTTGGGGGGCTCAGGGCCGTTTTTATCAAACGGCGATTGCCGAGAGGGGCGTGCGGTGCATCTCTCCGTCCCGGCGGGAATTCGTCATGTCGCTTAAGAGCCCCTCAACAACGGCCGTTAGCTTTTGCTCTGCGTTGCTGCTGAGGTAAATGCCGGCCGCCAGTTCGCGCCTGATATGGGCGATACGATCGGGCGTGGCACCGGGCCGCTGCCGTGGCGGCAAAACCGGGGCGTCCGCGCGGTGGTTAAATCTTTGCTGCCAAAGTACTTTGCCGCGGTGGCGGCGGCGCTCGCCGATTAACGTCCGGCGCAGACGGCGTGTAAGACCGCTCATGCTGGCACCCTATCTTTTACTGAACACCTCGCTCGCGGGTCACCCCGACCCGCACCCAATCACCCGGCTCGCGCTCGGGCTACTTCTGTTATCGAGTGGTCTTTTGAATGTTCTTGCGCTCGTTGGGAGGCACGTTAACGAGCAGTTTGCATGGCGCGGGCCCCATAAATCGTGATTCTTAACGCATCGGCCCTAGCGCACATGTTTTCTGTTAAAATGGGCAAAGTTCCAAGCGCCGCGTGGCACTTGAACACAAATTTATTTTAGCGCAAAAATTTTCGGCGTGGCGCATATTCTGCGCCGTTTCTCTGCTATGGTCAACTTCCGTGCTTTTCCACTCCCCTCTGGTCCTTTATTTGCGCTTTGGCCGCCCAGCTTCGCATCGGCCCCGCTTCGGTTATATTGAACCGCCATGAGCTCGTTCTGGGAGCCGCTGAGGCACTACCAACTATACGGCTGGACGTCCTTCGTGTTGGCGCTGGTCTTGATGCCGCTGGCGATGCGGGTGGCGCGGCGTTTCAGGGTCATGGACTATCCCGACACGTTTCTGAAGCCTCATGCGCGCCCCATCCCGTACCTCGGCGGGACGGCGATCTGTCTGGCCTGGGCGGCAGCCCTGGTGCTGGCGCTCTCGCGCGGCGTAGAGGTGCGCTTGCTGCTACCCATGTTGCTGGGCGGCCTCGCCATTTCGACGCTTGGCCTGATAGACGACGTACGCGGTGTTTCGCCCAAAACGCGTCTGCTTGTCGGCGCGGTTGTGGTTTTGGCGGTTCTGATCAGCGCCGGGGCGGGTTTCCGGCTGGTGGATGCGATTACTCATCCGATCGCAAAGTTTTCGGCGTATTTTTTCGGTGTGCAGATTCCGCCGGTTCCAGAGGTAATTGCGATTCCCGTTTCGCTGCTCATCAGTGTCTTTGTTGTTCTTGGCGCTTGTAATTCAACCAACCTCATCGACGGAGTCGATGGCCTGTGCGGCGGCGTGACCGGCATCATTTCGTTTGGTTTCTTCATGCTGGCTTCGTGGCTGGCCTCATGGGGTTATAGTCCGCCCGGCGACCCGGTCCGCCTTGTACTGGCGATCTCCATGTTCGGGGCCGCGCTCGGATTCCTGCCGTGGAATTTCAATCCCGCGCGGATCTTCATGGGCGACGCTGGCAGCATGCTGCTGGGGTTCAATTGCGGGATGCTGATCTTGCTTTTCGCGGAGAAGGGAATCGCACGCTGGATGATCGGCGCGCTGATGATCTTTGCGTTACCGGTCTTCGATACCACGCTGGCCATGTTCCGGCGCTGGCGCGCCGGGCGATCGATTTTCGAAGGCGATCGCAGCCACTTCTACGACCAATTGATACATCGCGGCTGGAGCGTGCGGCAGACGGTGCTCATCTGCTACGGACTTACCGTGCTCTTCGGAGCGATCGGCCTGCTGGTAACCTGGATTGGTCCGAACGGCGTGCCCGTCATTCGGACGCGGTATGCAGTGCCGCTGTATGGGCTGGTCTGCGTGGCGGTTGCATTGGGCGCCAGCCTGGCGGGTTTGACGCATCCGGAAGATAAGCGGCATACGGGCGTTGCGACAAACTCAGACAGGAGTTCCGCCACGGCCGAGGCCGGCAGCCAGTTGTAATTGCGAGACCGGCTTTCGACCGGTCGGGTCTGAGCGCCGGGAAACAGGTTCTCAGTCGAGAGCACAAAATCCGAGAACAGACAATCAAGGACCAACGCATGCCCCAGGATGTCCTTTGCGAGACGCTCGAAGCCGTCGGCGTAGTACGCATCAATCGCCCGGAGGCGCTGAACGCACTCAATCCGGCGCTGCTTGAACAAATCGTAGCCGCCCTGGAGCGCTACGATGGCGATGCCGGCATACGCTGCATGTTGCTGGCCGGTAGCGAGCGGGCTTTCTCCTCCGGCTACGATCTGTCCGACCTATCCGCGACCGCCGCAATCGACGTTTACCGCAGTAATCTTTTTGCCCGCTGGGAGCGCCTACGAGCGATCCGCAAGCCCATCGTCGCCGCCGTCAGCGGTTATGCCGTCAGCGCCGGGTGCGAGCTGATGCTGGCGGCGGATATCGTCATCGCTTCGGAAACGGCACGTATCGGGTTGCCGGAAACAGGTGTGGGTGCGATCCCGGGCGCGGGCGGCATGCAGCGCCTGACGCGCGTGGCGGGCAAGGCCCTGGCAATGGACATGATTCTCACCGGACGAACGCTGTCGGCCGACGAGGCTCTGCAGGCCGGGCTATTGAGCCGCGTCGTACCGCGAGAGAACTATCTCTCAGAAGCCATGCACGTCTGCCACGAACTGAGCAAACGTGCTCCTCTGGCGCTGCAACTGGCCAAGCGCGCGGTGTTGAGCGCTTACGATTCGACGCTGGCGGCAGGACTAGCTCACGAGCACGATCTCTTCCAGATCGTCCTCGGCACGGCGGACTATCGTGAGGGTTTGCGGGCTTCGCTGGAGAAGCGGCCCGCGGTTTTCGTCGGGCGCTGAATATCATTAGCTCGGCCGAGCCCGCCGCCGGCCGCGCGGGCTTGACCGCTAGACGTGTAAGGCGCGATCATGCGCCGCCAAGGACTGCTTCGGCAGGGCATTTTTTGCCACGGCGCGTACTGCGTGAGGACCTGTAAATGGCCGCTGAGCACAAGGCGAGCAAGCTCATTAAGAACCTGCGCTTCGATCAGGCGATGGAGCGTCTGGACGCGATCGTGGCCGCGATGGAAGCGGGGCAGATTGGCCTGGAAGAGTCGCTGGCGAAGTACGAGGAAGCCACGCAATTGGCGGCCCGCTGCCGGGAGATACTCGACCAGGCGGAGCAGCGGATACAAAAGATTCAGCTCGACGCGGCCGGCCGGCCCCAAGTAACGCCATTCGAGCCCCCGCAACCCAGCAGCGGGGTTGAGCCGGATGAGCCGTGCCCGCCGCAGCCGCCGGATTGAGTCAAGGGTCCATGAAATGGCGGCGATTTGGACTGCCGTAGGCTCCGGGCTACGTGACGCGTGGCACGGGTTGGCGGATGTTCTACTGCCGCAGACCTGCATAACCTGCGGCCTGTGGATTCCCGCGGGAACAGGACTTACTTGTGAAAGCTGTGCGCAGGAAATCGCCACGCTGCGCCAAGCCAGCTACTGCCCGCGCTGCGGGCGCACCATGGCGGTGCCCGCGATTCACGGCAAATCGTGTGCGCGTTGTATCCACGAGCCCTTCTGGAACATCGCCGGCGTGGCCCGGATCGGTGCCTACCAGGGGGTGTTGCGCCCGCTGATCACTCAGCTCAAGTACCGCGGCCGCGAGCGCAACGCCGTGTTTGCCGCAGAACTGCTGGCAGCCGCCATGCAGAGGGCGGGCTGGGCCGCAGACATCGCTGGGCTCGTGCCGGTGCCGATGAGTTGGCTGCGGCGCGTGCAGCGGCCGTGCGACCATGCAGCGCTTTTGGCGACAGCATTGGGCAAGCAATTGGGCTTGCGGGTCATGCCGGTCGTTCGCCGACTCAAGCACAGGCCCAGTCAGACGAATCTCGCCTCACGACAGAGCCGCTTCGCAAATGTGAAGGATTGTTTTGGCCCGAAGCGGTTCGGCGCGCG
>JAAYXS010000361.1 GCA_012515775.1 Phycisphaerae bacterium | reverse complement strand
TTCACTTACGGCGCGGACCACGTTACGGTCGGGACAAGCGAGTCGCGTGCGGCCGCGTTGTTCCGCGACCAACTGGACAGCGCCGGAGACTCGCTTGACATCGCGCGCAGCGGCGGGTTCGTCTGGTGCATGTCCGGGCCGAATTCCGCGGCCGCCTGCGGGGCGTACGCTCGTTCGCGTCAGCGGCCGCTGGCGCGGGGCGACCTCGTGTTGGTACACTGCAATTCATACGTGGACGGGCATTGGACCGACGTTACGCGCACCTATTGCCTCGGCCAGCCCGACGAGCGGCAACGCGCTATGTACGCCGCCGTGGCCGAAGCGCGCCAGGCCGCATTGGCGGCCATCCGCCCAGGCGTAAAGGCCGCGGATGTCGATAAGGCGGCTCGCAGTGTCCTTCAGGCGCGCGGCTTCGGCGATGCGTTCAAGCACTCGACCGGGCACGGCGTGGGCTTCTCTGCCATTAACGCGAACGCCCGCCCGCGCCTGCATCCGAAGTCAGATGACGTGCTGCAAACCGGCATGATCTTCAATGTCGAGCCGGCGGTCTACGTCGATGGCTATGGCGGCCTGAGACACTGCGACGTCGTGGCACTCACTGACCGCGGCCCCGAAGTTCTGACGCCGTTCCAAGGCGATATGCAACAGCTCTGGCTGGACGTCTAGCCTGTCCGGCTGTTAGTGGAGACCGGCCGTGCGCGTCGAGTTCAACTACCCCAACTACAGAGACATCCCACCTTGTGAAATCCCCGATGATCGCCTGATCGGCGTGTACCGGCCGCAAACCTTGCCCGATATTGACGAGCCGCGCGTGCTCGAAACCGGCTTTCAACTGCCTTATGAAGCCCCGGTCCTGAACCGCGCCGTCGGTCCGCATGACCGCGTGCTGATCATCATTGATGACGCTTCGCGCGGCACGCCAGTTGCGAAAATCCTGCCATACGTCCTGGCGGAGCTCGCCGCCGCCGGAACGCCCGACGACCACGTCCAATTCCTGACTGCTCAGGGCACGCATCGCCGCATAACCGATGACGAGTTGCGGCTCAAGCTGGGCGAGTTCCACGGCCGCTTCGAGATTCACCAGCATGATTGGAAGGACGAGTCGCTGATGCACGAATTCGGCCGCACCAAAGATGGCACGCGCGTCACAGCTAACCGCCTGCTGGCGCAGGCCGACTTCGTCCTGGGCATCGGCAGCATCGTGCCGCACCGTGTAAAAGGCTTCAGCGGCGGCGCCAAGATCATCTTCCCGGGCGTCTCGGGCAAGGAGATGATGTACCGCAACCAGTGGGAAGCCTCGATGCGCCTGTCCGAAACCGTCATGGGCGAGCCGGAAAACTCGATGCGCCTGCGAATGGAGGAGGCGGCCCAGATCGCCGGGCTGCGCTACATCGTCAACGTCGTCTCCGACGCCGACGGCAAAATCGTCGGCTGTTTAGTCGGTCACCCTGTGAACGCGCACCGCGCCGGCTGCGCCCTGTCACGCGAGGTCTTTATGGTGCGGTTGCCGCAGCGCGCCGATATTGTCCTGATCGACGCATACCCGGCCGATCGCGATTTCTGGCAGTCCGCCAAAGCCGCCTACGCCGGCACGATGGCCGTCCGCGAAGGCGGCACGCTCATCACCGTCGCGCCGAATCCCGAGGGCGTGGCCGACAATCACCCGAACCTGATGCAGATCGGGTACCGCCATCAAGCGGAGATCGTGCAAATGGTGCAGCGCGGCGAAATCGAGGACCTCGTCGGCGCCGCCATTCTGTCCGACATCGCGCAGATCATCGACCACGCCGACTGTATCATGGTCTCGCCCGGAGTAAGGCCGGACGAGGCCGAGCGCCTCGGGTTCCGTTATGCGAATGACTGTCAGGAGGCGCTGGAAATGGCCTTCCAACGTCAAGGCCGCGACGCCCGCGTAGCCGTGCTGCACCAGGGTGGTCACATTTTGCCGGCAACTTCTGCCCGCACCTCCCACGGTGCACAGCGCATTTTTCACTAAACCCCCTTTGCATTTGCCGCCGTTCTGCCGATCCATACCTCAGGGGCCCGGCGGCCCGC
>JAAYXS010000360.1 GCA_012515775.1 Phycisphaerae bacterium | reverse complement strand
CGATGGTCCGCCCGTACGAGGTCACGGACCGTGTCGGCGTCGCCCGGCTTGGTAACCAGAACGACCGGCGTGTGGGAAAAGCGGAATTCGCTGCGCAAATGGTTCAAAGCATCGTGAAGCCCCGGCGTGCCGATGTTGGAGCCCAGGACGATGACGTCGAGGGCCGGCACGTGCTGGCGCACCTTCGCGAGGCCGGCGTGAAAGTCGGTGTCGCTGGTGACCTCATAGCCGGCGTCGCGAAGCATGCCTGAAAAGGCGTTCGCGCTTTCCACGTCCGGATCCAGCACCGCCGCGCGCCGGCTGCCGTTGTGCAACAGCAGCGCCTCAGCAAAAACCGGCATCAGGTTCTGGTAGTTCAGGAACGGTTGCACCGGCCGGGCAGCGCCTAGCGTCAACGCGGCCTTGATGCGAACCACCTGATCCGGAAACAGCAGCGTCTCCGCCAGCGGCAGCCGGCCGGCGGCGTCGGCCGTCACACTGGCGGGACCGGCCACGTTGCGCAATGCCTCGATTATGCCCAGCGCCACGGCCGGATCTTTGTCGTCCAGGGCCCGGCTGAGCGCTTTCAGACAAGCGCTGGTGCCGGCCGTCTGAGCAAAGTACAGCGGGCTTGGGAAATCACTGGGCACGGTGGTATCGGTGCCGCTCTCGCCCAGTTGCGCGACGCGCCGGAAATTGGCGGCCAGCCACAGCGCGAGCGCGTCCTCCATAGCCGGGTCGAGGTGCAGAGCTTCCTCGCAGCACCGCATGCACATTACTTCGTTGAAGATTTGCGTCGGCACCGGAAGATTCTGAACCAGGCCGTCGCGCCAGAACCACACGTTGGCGTTATCCAGGCGCGGATCGGCCGCCAGCGAACCGGCGTCCGCGTAGTATTCATTCGCCAGCCAGTAGAAAGCCATCGCGGCCGTCATGCCCGGAGGCACTGCCGCGCCGTGGGCTGCGAGATCAGCCAAAGCCTGATCGACCGCCGCCAAGACTTCCGGCGGGGTGTTGGGCTTTTCCCTCAGTTGCAGCAGGTAGGGCAGCGCCTGGGCGTAGCCGACCTGCCCCAGAATCCGCACCAAATAGGTCTGAACTACCGGGTTATCGACCCGGATGGCGTAGACCAGGGGATTGATGCCCGCGCGGCCGATCTGCGGCAAAGCGCGCAGGATCGGTTGCGTGAGCGCCTGTTTCTCGCGGTCTCGCAGGTACTCGACCATGAAGGGGATGGCCCACTCGCCCGACTGCGCCAGCAAGGCGACCGAATTTTGAAACGCCCGCGGCGGGCCGGCAAGCTGCTCGATGCGGTGCTTGATGCGGACCGGGTCGGCCTTGATCAGCTCTTCGCCGTGTTCCAGCGTCTTCAGGACCCCGCGTACCGCCTCTCCGACGATCTCGTTGTCAGTGAGACGCAGCAGGACGTCGCGGCGCTGGGCTACCTGGTCGGTGAACTCCAGCAATGCCACGGCGTCGGGCTTGCTGTCCAGCAGGGCCTGGAAATTGGCCTTGGCCACGTCGAATCGCCCCAGGGCCGAGAAGTACCAGCCGTCGTCCGCCTGGGCCATCTGTTCGCGGCCCTCGGCCAGCATTTCGGCGACGCGCTGCCCGCTGGCTTCCAGGGCTTTCGCCTCCAAGTCCTGCTCCAGCAAGAGGATAGCGCCGCCCAGCGTGGTGCGGTTCATGGTGCGATCGGCCATCAACGCGATTCGAAAAGGCGACGGGTTGCGGTCGAGTAACTCGGTGAACAGCTTCTCCGCTTCGGCGGTATTGCGGCTCAGGATGGCCTGCATCGCCGGCTGCCACAGCTCCCAGGCAGCAGCCGCCTCGCCCGTGAGGAAGCCTTCATCAACGCTCTGGGCGTCGGCGGGGGGCAAAATTCCCCAAACAAGAGCGAGGCCGGCCGCGATGCCGGCGAGACGAAGGAGCGCGGGACATTTGGACATATTTACCTCCACGCGCCGCAAGCCTGGTCG
>JAAYXS010000359.1 GCA_012515775.1 Phycisphaerae bacterium | reverse complement strand
CCGGCGGGTCCAGGAAGACAGCGCCGAGTGACCGATTGGTCCCGTAATAAGACGAATATAAAACCGTTTTCTTGCCCGTTTTGTTCCCGGGGCCGAAGGATGCTGGAAAAATGCCTTGCCCCAAGCTGGCGTATGCTTGGTGATTGGCGGGTCAGATGTGGGAAAGTGGGAACGTGGGAACGCGGGGGTAAGTCGCCGTCGTTACGCCAAGCAGGCGTAATTGGGGGGTCCGATTACAGGAGCGGGGCGAGCGGCCGCGATCAGGCCGGCGTCAGAACGGCGCCTCCTGGCTCCCCGCTGGCGTGTAGTACGGTTCGCGCGGACGCGGGTCGTGGTTGTCGAAACGGGTGTACTCGCGCGAAAAATGGAGCTTGATGTCGCCCACCGGGCCGTTGCGGTTCTTGGCGATGATGAGATCGGCCAGATTTTCTTCGGGATCCGGAATCTGGGCACCCGCGTCCTCGTCCTCGCCGACCGTCGGGGACTTGTAGTACGACTCGCGGTGTAGCAGCGCGATGACGTCGGCGTCCTGCTCGATGGCGCCGGATTCGCGCAGGTCGCTCATGCGCGGGCGGTTGCCCTTGCGAGCCTTGTCCTCCGGATTACGGTTGAGCTGGGCCATCGCGACCACGGGCACATTGAGGTCCTTGGCGAGCGCCTTGAGCCCGCGCGAGATGGTGGCCACCTCGACCTGGCGGCTCTCGGAGCCGGGAACGTGCATCAGTTGCAGATAATCCACGAACACCGCCCGAATCTTGTGCTTACGGTACGCCATCCGCGCCCGGGCCCGCATTTCGAGAATGGACAAATCCGACGTGTCATCCACATAAAGTGGCGCCGCCTGCAGGCGCTGCGCGAAGTCTTCCAACAAGCGCAGGTCGGCGGCGGAACGCCGCTGACGCCGCAGTTGGTGCGCATTGACCCGCGCCTGGCTGCACAGCACGCGCTGCGTGACCTGTTGGCGACTCATCTCCAGACTGAAGAACAACACCGGCCGTGGCGGCTCCTCGACGATGGCCAGGTGCTCGGCAATGTTCAGTCCCAGCGCCGTTTTGCCCATTGATGGGCGGCCGGCCACGATGATCAACTCGGCCGGCTGGAGGCCGCAAGTGAGCTCGTCGAGTTTTATGAACCCGGTCGGCTCGCCGGTCAGAACGCCCTCGCCCTGGCTTTTGAGCGTCTGGATGACGTCGCGCATGAGCTGGTCGAGCGGGGCGGCCTCGCCCGACACGCGCCGCTCCGTGACGGCGAAAATCTCCTTCTCGGCGTAATCGAGTGTTTCTTTCGCGGGCTGCTCGTCGGCGTAGGCGGCCTCCATCACCTTGTGCGTGGCGCCGATCAGTTCGCGCAGCAGGTATTTTTCCAGAACGATCTGGGCGTAATAGCGGACGCGCAGCGCCGAGGGCACTGCGTTCACCAGCCCCACCAGGTATTCGTGACCCCCCAAGTCCTCCCACCACCCGCGGCGCGTCAGCTCCTCACGCAAGACCACCCCGTCAATCGGCCGGTTCTCGACATAAAGCGCAACCAGCACCTCGAACAGGCGCTGGTTGCGGGGTGAATCCAGGGCCGCGGCACCGGCGTCGCGCAGGACGGTGATCGCCTCGCCGATGGCCTCCTTTTCCAGCAGCATCGAACCGAGCAGGGCCCGCTCCGCGTCGTCATCGTGCGGCAGTGCCCGGTCGAAGAATGATCGTGAATCAGGCCGGCTCGAACCCCGAGGCGGCTGCTCCGTGCTCCTCCGCGTGTTGGCCATGCTCCGCGCCACCTTCTTTAACGACCCAGACCTTGATGTCGGTCGAAAGCTCGTCCGTGAACCGAATGGTTACGGTGCGATTATCCAGCGTGCGGATGGGCGGTTCAAGCTCAATCTGCTCCGCCCGCACGGCAAAGCCCAGCGCGTGCAGCGCGTCGGCGACTTCCTTGCGGCCCACGGAGCCGTAGAGCGTGCCTTCCGGGTTGGCGGCGGCCTCGATGGTGACCTGCACGTCCTTCATTTTCTCGGCCAGGTCGGTGAAGACTTTCAGGCGGGCGGCACGTTCGGCCGCGGCGCGCTTTTTCTCCTGCTCGATGGCCTTGATGTTTTCTTCGGTGGGTTCGGTGGCCAGGCGCTGTGGGATCAGGTAGTTGCGCGCGTAGCCGGTCGTGACCTCGACGATGTCGCCGAGGTTCCCCAGTTTACGAATATCTTTCAGCAACAGCAGACGCATTTTCTGAAATCTCCTTGTGGGACCGTCTCTGTGGGACCGTCCGTTTGGGCCGTCTGCGTGGGACCGATTCCAGTCCCACCGCCCGGCCCACAGTCTCACGTAATGAACGGCATCAGGCCCATCTGCCGGGCGCGCTTCAGGGCGAGCGAGACTTTACGCTGCGCCTCGGCCGACAGCCCGGTGCGTTTGCGCGAGAACAGTTTGCCCTGGGCGCTGGTGAGGCGCTGCAGAAGGGCCACGTTCTTATAGTCGATCTCTTCGAGTTTGACCTGCACGCCGCGATAGCGGCTGGTTTCCGCGCTGCGGCGAGGCTTCTTCTTTTTCTTGGTCGATGCGAGCATTCGTCTCATTGCCATGATGTACTCCGAATGGCGTTGTCAAAATGGAATATTGTCTGAGGGCGGGGGCAAGTCCTCTTCGGGCGGCAGCGGCGCGCCGTAACCGCCTGGTCGCTCGGCAGCCGGCGGCTCGGCCTGCTGGTAGGGTGCGCCGCCCGGCGCGCCGGAAGCACCCTCACGCGGCCCGACAAACTGGAAGCTCTCCACTACGACGCTCAGCTTCGAGCGCTTCTGACCGTCCTGGCCGGTCCACTGGTCGAGCTTGAGCCGGCCTTCGATCAGAATGGGGCGCCCCTTCCGCAGGTACTGGTTGATGGTCTCGGCCTGACGCGCCCAGGCGGTTACGTCAACGAAGCACACTTCTTCCTTGAGATTGCCGTCCTTGTCGCGCCAGGTGCGATTCACGGCGACGCCGAAGTCGCAGACGGCCATGTTGCTGGGCAAGTAGCGTAACTGCGGGTCGCGCGTCAGGTTGCCCATCAGGATGACTTTGTTGAAGCTAGCCATGATCGGGCCCTCAGGGTCATCATTACGTTACATCCGTAGGGGGGCGCGCTACTCGCGCGCCACATCCAAATCCGTGGTTTCCGGCGCCTCTTCTTCAGCCGGCTCGGCCAGCGGTTCGCGCTCGCGCGGGCCGCGCCGCTCCCAATCGCGCCCGCCGCGCCCGCGGTCGCCGTCGTCGTGCCGGCGGCCTTCGCCCAGCGGCTGCAGCGGGTTCTCGGGCGGCCAGGCCTGCAGTTCACGGATCCGCTCGTCCGTGACGTGCTCGGCCCGCAGCACCAACATCCGCAGCACTGACTCACTGAGCTGCGCGTCGCGCTCCAGCTCGGTGATGCGCTCGGGCGGGGTGTTGAAGTACGTCAGCACGTACGTGCCACGCTTGCGGCGCTTGATCTCGTAGGCCAGCTTGCGCTCGTCAAATTTGACGCACACCAGCGGCTCGGCCCCGATACGGCCCAGCAGGCGGCGCACTTCCTGATCGATCGCCGCCCAGTCGCGGGCGCCGGCGCTGTCAAACAGGAACATACCTTCGTAACGTTTCAAGACTCGTCTCCTTTGGCCGGCTGCTCTTTGGCCGGCGGCGTCGCGGACCGCGGGGGCCCGTCGCCCTTACGATTAAACTCGTTCATAGCCGCGTCGATGCCCTGCCGCAGCCAGACTTCAACCGCGTCCGCGGCCCGGGTGATGGCGGCCGCGATCGCGGGTTGCTCGTCCGGCTCAAACCGGCTAAGCACGTACTCGACCGTGGCCGAGGGGTGGACCTTGCCGATGCCGATGCGTAAGCGCGCAAAGTCTTCACTTCCCAGGCAGCGGATCACGTCGGTCAGGCCCTTGTGCCCGCCGGACGAGCCGCCCGGCCGCAGCCGCAAACGCCCCACCGGCAGATCAAGGTCATCTAACACCAGCAGCAATTCGGAAAGGGCCAGCTTATAAAACCGCCAGGCGGCGGCCACGCTGCGCCCGCTTTCGTTCATGTAGGTCTGCGGCTGCATGAGCAGCACAGGTTCGCCGGCCCGTTGAGCCTGGCCGACCAGCGCTTCGAAGTGCCGGTCGTAGCGCGCTTCGTCCACGCCCCAGCGCCGCGCCAGCTCTTCGACGACGCGAAAGCCGACGTTGTGGCGTGACTCGGCGTAGCGCTTGCCCGGATTGCCCAGGCCGGCGATCAACTTCACTTCTTCTCCTCGCCCGGCGCCTCTTCTTCCTTGGCGCGCTTGATGACTTCCGGCTCGGCGGCGGTGGCTTCCGCGCCTTCGGCGGCGGCGGCCGGGGCCACCTCTTCGGCCTTCTTCATGCGCACCACGGCGACGATCTCGTCCGGCTCATGCAGCGCCTTAACGTCTGGCGGCAGGGTCAGGTCGCGCACGTACAGGTTGTCGTCAATGCCCAGGTCCTTGACGTTGTGCGTGATCCCCTCCGGGATGCTCAGCAGTGGGCACTCGACCTCCAGATCGGTGATGAGCTGCACCAGCTCGCCGCCTTCGTGAATGCCCTTGGCCTCGCCCTTGAGCGACACCGGCACCTTGACCTCGACCCGCTCATGCACGTCGACCCGCATCAGGTCCACGTGTACCAGGTCCTTCTGCAGGTGGTCATACTGCACGTCCTTGATGAGGTACTGCTTGCCCGCACCGTCCGCCATGTCGAGCTGCACCACGTGCGCCCGCCCCAATACCAGCTCCAGGTCGTGCTGCGAAACGGCCACCGTCTCCGGCGCCTGGCCGTGCCCGTAAATGACGGCCGGAATCAGTCCACGCCGCCGCAGGCGCTCGTTCGCGTGGCGATTGCCCGGCTGGCGCGCCTCGCCGCGGATTCTTGCAATTTCCATGACTTACCTCTTTCAGTTCTTACCTGTCAGTCTCAGTCGTCAATCCGGATCGCAGACCGGCAACTGACCTCCGACAACTACTTCACAAACAGACTGCTCACGGATTCATGCCGATGAATGCGGCGGACTGCCTCGCCGATCAGCTCGCTTACCGTCAAAATTCGCAGGTTCGGCAGCCGCGCCCGCACCTGCTCCGGGATAGGGATGGTGTCCGTCACGGCGATGTGATCGATCGGGGCGTCAACCAGACGCTCGATCGCCGGCCCGCACAAAACGCCGTGCGTGGCGGCGACCACAATGCGCCGCGCGCCGTGCTGCCGCGCCAGCTTGGCCGCCTGCACCACCGTGCCCGCGGTGGCGATGATGTCGTCGATCATCAGCACATTCTGGTCGGCTACGTTGCCGATCAGCGCCATCGGGGCCGCCTCGCTCCCGCTGATGCGGCGCTTGTCGATGATCGCCAGGTTGGCCCCCATCCGGTCAGCATACACGCGGGCATGCTTGGCATTGCCTACGTCCGGGCTGACCAGCGTCAGCGGCTGCAAATCCAGTGTTTCGAAATAAGCCTGAAACACCGGCTGGGCCGACATGTTGTCGACCGGAATGTCAAAGAAACCCTGAATCTGAGCCGCGTGCAGCTCAACGGTCAGAACCCGGTCGGCCCCCGCCTCGGTCAGAATGTTCGCCACCAGCTTGGCCGTGATCGGCACGCGCCCCTCGTCCTTGCGGTCCTGCCGGGCGTAGCCGAAATACGGAATCACGGCCGTGATGCGCTCCGCCGACGCCCGCTTCAGGCAATCGATGAAGATCAGCAGTTCCGTCAAGTTGTCATTCACGGGAGGGCAGGTGGACTGGATCACGTACGTGTCGCGCCCCCGCACGTCCTCGAACAGCTTGAGCTGAATCTCGCCGTCGGGGAAGTTGTCAAGCTGCACCCGGCCCAGCGGCAAGCCCAGGTACTGGCAAATGTTCTCGGCCATGGCCGGGTTGCTGCGCCCCGAAAAAATCCGCATATCACTCATGCCACGCCTCCGCCGAATGGCGAAATCACCCCGTGGTCCGGCACACGCGCGGCGCCGGTCAAGTTCACGAACGGACCGATGCGGCAACCGCGTCCAATGACGGCCGGGCCGCTGATGACGACGTTAGGGTGAATAACTGTATCCTGGCCGATAGTGGCCCGGTCGTCGATCCAGGTGGTTCGCGGATCAACTATAGTCACGCCCGAGGACATCAGCCGGTCGAGAATGCGGTCGCGCATGACCGCGTTCACCATCGCCAGCTCCTGGCGCGAGTTGATGCTGAAGATGTCCTGCGGCGGCACCGACGTGAGCGCCTGCACCTTATGCCCGCCGGACAGCAGGATCGAGATCGCGTCCGTGATGTAGTATTCGTTCTTCACGTTGTTCGGCCGCACCTGGTCGAGCGCCGCCAGCAATTCCGGCTGTTTGAAGCAGTAGTAGCTCGGGTTGACCTCGCGGATCTGCTTCTGCTCGGGCGTGGCGTCGCCATGCTCGACGATCCCGAGAAGGCGGCCCTCCGGATCGCGCCAAATGCGGCCGTAGCCGGTCGGGTCGTCCAGAACCGCGGTCGCCAGCGTGACGGCGGCCTGTTCAGCCAGGTGGCGTTCGATCAGCGTTCGCAGCGTCTCGGCCCGAATCAGCGGCCCATCACCGGCCAGCACGAATAAGTGGTCGAACCGCCCGGCCAGATGCTCGCGGCAA
The DNA here is from genome assembly GCA_012515775.1 of Phycisphaerae bacterium. Classification (GTDB taxonomy): domain Bacteria; phylum Planctomycetota; class Phycisphaerae; order UBA1845; family Fen-1342; genus JAAYXS01. Next base: position 1,879 of record JAAYXS010000359.1, on the reverse strand, counting down.
ACCATGACGGCATGGCCGGTACCGAGCTGCGGGTTCTGCTCAACCCAGGTCAGGTCGCGGTCATCGGCGAAGGCTCGGATCACCAGGTCCTTCTGGTAGCCGACGACGACGACGCATTCCTTGACGCCGGCCGCGCGGCAGGCGTCGATGACGTAGGCCAGCATCGGACGCCCGCAGACCTCGTGCAGCACCTTGGGCAGCTCGGTCTTGAGCCGCGTGCCCTTACCGGCGGCGAGGATTACCGCGCCGATGCGGGGGGCGGTGGGCGTCGTCTTTTCACCGGTTCCGACCGTCATTCTTAGCTTTCAATCCTGAATTTGTGCGTTCAAGCCTGAATTTCTGCATTCAAACCTGCCCGGCCTGGACTCGAACCAGGAATGCCAGGACCAAAACCTGGTGTGTTACCGATTACACCACCGGGCAAGCGATCAGCCACGGTTCGCGATCCCGGCCTAACGCCGGGGCTCAGTAAGCCCAACCCACGCCAAAGCCGGGTTAATAGGCACGGACTAAAGCGAATGCGCGATTCGCGGACCCGCTCTGAGGCCTGAGCCGACGGTCGCGTGGCCGCCGACCCACCATGGGCCATACAAGCCCATTTGCCCCGCTCACGGGCGTAAACTCCGGGACACTAAGCCCCAGAAACGGACAATGTAGTCGTTCCGGTTGCCCCAGTCAACGGGCGAAACGCCAGGAGCTGGAGGCGTATCGGCGGGTGCCGGCGGGTGCCATGCCCAAGCCGCGTAGCGGCGCGGGCATGCCCTTGGGCAACAGCGTCTGACGCGGGCGCAACTATCGGGGGCATGTCCGCGCTTACAGCTTGGACATGGCACCCACGGCACCCATGGCGCCCACGGCACTCCCCCGGCGCAACCGGCGGGGGGCGGCCTGGCGTGACCGGCCCCGCGTCCTGCTGTAATCTACGCCGGCATGGGGAAGGCTGGCACACTGGCGATTCCGACGGCCGACATTTTGGAGGCGGTCCGACGCTGCTGGGGGTTCAATAGCCTGCGTCCCCTGCAAGCTCAAGCCATCCAAGCCGAGTTGGAACACCGCGATTCGCTGGTCGTTCTGCCCACAGGCGGCGGGAAGTCACTCTGCTACCAGGCGCCGCCGCTGGTCGCCGGGCGGACCGACGTCGTTGTCTCGCCCCTGATCTCGCTGATGAAGGATCAGGTAGACGCCCTGCGCACCTGCGGCTATCCGGCCGCCGCGATTTATGGGAAGTTGCCCCCGCCCGCGCGGCTCGAGATTGAGCGGGAAGTCATGGCCGGCCTGTACCGGCTAATCCTGCTCGCGCCGGAACGGCTGCTGGCGCCCGACTTCCTCGACCTGCTCGACCGCATCTCGGTGCGGGCGTTCGCGATCGACGAGGCGCACTGCATCAGCCACTGGGGGCACGATTTCCGTAAGGAATACCGGCAGCTCGCCGTGCTGCGGAAGCGTTTCCCCAACGCCAGCCTGCACGCTTACACCGCCACCGCGACGCAACGCGTCCGCGACGACATCGCCGCGCAACTCGGTCTGCGCGATCCGCTGGTGCTGGTGGGCGACTTCGACCGCCCCAACCTGGTGTATCGCGTGATCCCGCGCGTGGACCTGTACGCGCAAGTGCTCGAAGTGCTCGAGCGCCATCGCGGCGAAGCGGTCATCGTCTACTGCATCAGCCGCAAAGACACCGAGACCCTGACGACGCGGTTGGTCGCCGCCGGTGTGCGGGCCGCGTACTACCACGCCGGAATGGACGCCGAACACCGCCGCCGAACGCAGGACGCGTTCTCGCATGAAAAGCTGGATGTAATCGTGGCCACAGTCGCCTTCGGCATGGGCATCGACCGCAGCGACGTGCGCTGCGTGATTCACGCCGCAATGCCCAAAT
>JAAYXS010000358.1 GCA_012515775.1 Phycisphaerae bacterium | reverse complement strand
TCTCGCACCGTGTGACGCTGATCCCGGCCAACGCCAAACGGCTGCTGATCGCACTACAGCAGACCATCAAGGCGCATGAGGAACGTTTCGGTCCGATCGAGCTGCCGCCGCCGCGCCGACCGCCGCAGTAGGCCGGGGTTCGCCGGGGGGCCCGCAGTGATAGAGTGATAAAGTGATAGGGTGATAAAGGGTTGCGCGGATCGCGCCTTTATCACTCTATCACTTTATCACCTTATCACGTCACCCGGCACAGGCGTTGTACCAGCGTAGACCCTACCGTGGGGGAGGCCGATCTTCGGGGCGCTCCACCGGCAGCACAATGTCCAGGCGGGCTCCGCCGCCCGGCACGTTGGCAGCGGTCACGGCACCGTGCATGTCGTGCACCAGCCCGTGCACGACGGCCAAACCCAAGCCGGCATTGCCGGACTTGCCGCCGCCCAGCACACCCTTGGTAGTGAAGAAGGGCTCGAACAGATGCTCCATATGCTCCGCACTGATGCCCGGTCCGGTGTCCGCGATGGACAGACAAACGATCTCCGGCCCGAGCGAGGCCAGCGAGACGCGCAGCACGCCGCCCTCCGGCATCGCTTCCAGCGCGTTATTCAGCACGTGATTCAGAACGATGATCATCTGCTCGCGGTCAACCAGGACCTGGGGCAGCGGCTGATAATCAAAACGCAGCTCGACGTGCTGATTCTTTATGCGCTGCTCGTTGCCATGCAGAAAACCCGCCACGATCTCGCTCAGGTCGGCCAGGTCGGAGGCACGGTGGTCCGCCTGCGCGAACGCCAGCAGTTGCCGGGTGATATCGGCGGCCTGCCCGACCGCCTCGGCGGTGCGCTGCGCAGCGCGCCGCATCGCGGTCATGGTGTTCATGTTCATGGCGTATTCGAGGCTGGTCGCAATCGAGCACAGCAGGTTGTTGTAATGATGGGCCACGGCCCCGGCCAGCTTGCCCAGGTAAGCCAGCCGCTCGTTGCGTTTCAGTTGCCGCTGCAGCCGGCGGCGCTTGGTGATGTCGCGCATCCACAACGAAACGCCGCGGAGCGAACCGTCGTGTTCCAACACCGGCGTCGCGAGCACCGCGAAATCCAAGGGGCCGGTTTCGTCGCGACCGAGCTGCGTTTGATACTCGCGCGGCTCGAGCGTCGTGGTCGTATCCAGCAAGAGTTGCTCCAGGCGCGGCCGGTCGCGCTCGGGAAACAGCTCGGCGACGTAAATGCCCGGCGTGCTGGACTGGACCCGCCCGAACAAATCGGCGGCCGCCGAGTTACACGCGATAATCCGTCCATCCGGCTCACAGGCCACGATTGCCAGCCCGACGCTCTCGAAGAGCCCGTGCAGGAACCCGGCGTCCAGATGGCCGACAAGGGCGGCGCGACTATCTGGTGGGCCGGCCATGACTCATCTCCGCTCGGATGAAAACGAAAGTATCATAACGCTCGTCGTTGACCAGTCCCGTAAGGAAGGCCCCGCCAACCATGCCAAACACGTCGGCCTTCTCGCCCGGGCCGACCATAACAAACTCTTCAGTGCTGAGGGGAATTTCAAAAGCGGCCGATCCGTAAGCCCGGCCCTCGCGCCGCCGCCCCGTCGCCCAGCCTCCAGTGGCGTTGTAGGTCAGGGCCGGCGGCAGCTCCTGGCGTATCTCGGGTACGACCATCAGGCGCACGCTGTCGCGCTGCAGCGGGTCCGGCTCGTACGTCAGCCGCAGCACTTTTTGGCTCGCCGGCCAGGTATCGCCGGTCAGAATGCCATCATCGTCGAGGAAGAAGATCGTTTGGTCGCGCGGCGTGGCGTCCAGGTGCAGGCCCAGCGGCACGCCCGGCGGATTGACCATCGGCGGCAGTTCGTACACGCGGCTTTTCTCAGTCGCGTCGAAAATGTCCTTGATGGCGTCCCACCGGGCAATCTGCCCCACGCCCATCCGGACGCCGTTACTGTACAGTCGCACGGCCGTCTCGCTGTCCACGCTGTCCTCGCGTACGAGGTCCCAGACGCGGTTGAGCTGGTCACGGGCGGCGCGTGGCGTTTGCACGTGCAGGATTATGAGTTGCGCATCAATCGGGACGGACAATGGCAGCGTTTGGGCGATTCGGGCGGGTTTGGCGGGAGAAAACGTTGGTCGCGCTTCAGCGATTGGAGCGCTAACGGGATCGGTACAGCCGGCTAGCAGCATACAAGCCAGCGACAGCGTTCGTTGCCGGGCGGATTCGCTCCAACGGGCGCCCAATAGCGGGCGTCGAACACCGACACTCGCGCGACCGTACTGACCGGCTTGTAGTCGGGCTTTAAACAAAAACGTTGCTCCATTGTTATCTTAGCCCATTTGAGGCCCGATGCCTAGTCCCTTGAAATCTCGAAAAGAGGCAGGTCAGGCCGAAACGGACGCCGCTGCCATGACCAGCCGCGTTTATGGGGCGCTGTGCAGTGGCCCTGCGTGATTCAGCGCGGCCACGTCATCGCGCCGCGCCACCTAGAATGAGGCGGAGACCGGTGGATGGCGCGCGTCATTCAAATTGTCGTCCCATCCCACACGACCACGCCGCTGCTGAAGACGCTGCAGCAAAGCGGGCGGATGCTCAGCATTCGTCTCCAACCGGGCGTGTCGCTTGAGCCGCCCGGCGACCTGGTCACGATCCAAGTGAAAAACCGGGAACTGATGCCGACGTTGCGCCTGCTGGATGAACAAGGCGTCGGCCGGGGGCCCGGAACGGTGCTCAGCACCGCTCAGCCGCTTTGCATAATATCGCCAACTGCGGCCGCTGAGCTCCAGAATGACACGAGCGAGTGCAGTTTTGAGGAAATCGAGACGGCCCTAGTCCGCGACACCAGCAGCGACGTCCTGCTGGTAATGGCGATTTCCGGCTTCATCGCGGTTTCCGGTCTTGCGACCGGCGCTTTGCACATCGTGGTCGCGGGAATGTTGATTGCGCCGGGCTTTGAGCCGCTCGTCCGGATCGCGCGGGGCGTCGTGGCGCGCAGCGCCGCCTGGCGGGCGGGCCTGCGCTGCACTGCTCAGGCGTATGCCGCGTTATTTATCGGCGCGGCGATCGCCGCCCTGGTGCTGCGCTTCCACGGAAAACCGTTGCTCAGCGGTTCCGGAGGCTACCTCCCCACGCCGCCGCTGGTCGCGTACTGGA
>JAAYXS010000052.1 GCA_012515775.1 Phycisphaerae bacterium | reverse complement strand
CAGTTGCCGAAGATGAGGAAACTGTACTAGTGCTGCAGACCAGGGAGAACTACGACAATGCGTATTTGTTGGCGCAGACTGAGGCCCAGGCCGCGACGAACTGAACATATTGCGGCGCTAAACTGCGCGGCATGTGCGGCGGTCGTATTGGGGCTGCTTTGCGGTTGTGCTACCCCGCCGCCGGCCTATGTTCCCGTACGAAGAGACAACATCAGAATTGTTCATTGCTTCGATAGCGTTGGGCACCAGCCGGGCAGCAAGCCCTGGATTATGGGCGGGACCTGCTGCTGCACCCCAACGCCCGAGCTGATGCAGGCCTATCAGCGCGACGGCTTCTGCGCGGGAATGACGGCCGAAGAACTGATCGAAATGTACCATACGCGGGACATCGTGCTGGCGATTGACCACATGTGGTGCAACAATCTTTGTCAGGAGGGGCCGCACGTCACCCAGGGTGGACGGTGCATGGTGCCGCCCACGCCCGGTACGCGGCAGTTCGAAGGTATAGTGACCGGACAGGGAATGGTTTCCCTGGCTCAGCAAACATCCGGGCCCGGAGAAGAGGAGTGATGACGTGAACAGCATCATCAGGGCTTGCGCAGTCTTCTGCGGCTTGTGCCTAACGGGATGCGCGAGCACGCACCCGGCGGAAATTAACGACTGTCCCGCACCCTATCAGGCAAAATCGCGCGTCCAGTGGTACAGCAGCAACCTCAAATCGCTGCTGGAAATCGACAAGGCCGACGTCCAGCGCACACCCGACGGGCGGTTACACCTGCGTCTGGCCATCCGCAACCAGACGCGCAAAGACATTTGGGTCGATATTCGCACGGTATTCACCGACGACCGCGGTTTCGAGCGTGAAAAGACAAACTGGGAGCCGATTTGCCTGACCGCGCGGGTTGACACTACGTACGAGGTTTTCAGCCTCGGTACGCAAGTTTGCGACTACCAGATCGTCATTCGTGATCCGCGAAAACTCGATTGCAAGCCTTGACCCCCGGAGGCGAGCCATGAAAGCCACTTTTTTCTCGTTGGCGTGTTGCGCAATGGCGCTATTCGCCGCGTTTGTGGTGGGATGCGCCAGCAATGAGCCTTGCGACCAGTTCGCGCCTGAGCCGTCTCCGCCGCCCCCAGCGTGCGAGCGTCCCGCGCCCACTTTCCACTACCCACACGAAGCGCGACGTGCCACCGACGCCGCCTTGCGCCGCAAGCTGGTGATCGGATTGGCGCGCTTCCTCGAGGAACCCGGCCTGGAAAGCACCACCACTGAAGCGCCCGCTGATTCGGGATCGGGAAACGTGACAGTCAAACAGGAGGTGCACATCGGCGGGTCGCGCGTGAGCCAGGCAGAAACCGACCAGGAGCTCTTCTGGCGCCGCATGTTGAAACGCGAATTGCTAGACAGCGGCGCGTTCACACTGGTCGAGCGCGACGGACTGCTCCACATTCTGAACGAAATCAGGTTCGGCGAGTCGCGCTACGTCAATCCCGAGACCAGTCCTGAAGTGGGCGAGATCATTGCGGT
>JAAYXS010000357.1 GCA_012515775.1 Phycisphaerae bacterium | reverse complement strand
GTTCCAGCAGCATGCGCAGCCGCCAGGTGTAGTCGGCGTCCTCGGCCGCGTATTCGGTGATGCGCGAGAGCGGCACCTGGTCCATTGAGAGCTGGTCGCGGCCTTTGCCGATCAGATCGGTGATCGGAATCATCTCATGCCCGAGCAGGCCGAACACCAGCGAGTTCAGGCCGTAGGAGGCGCGTGCGGGATCGACGACGAACGCGGCGATCATGGTGTCGAACAGGGGCCCGGTCAGCGGCAGGCCGGCCAGGCGCAGGATGAGCGAGTCGTATTTGAGGTTGTGGCCGACCTTGCGAATCTTGGGATCGGCCAGAATCGGGCCGAGGCGTTGGCGGACGAGGTCGAGTGGCAGCGCGGCGCCAAAGGCGCAGCGCACGGGGACGTAGTACGCCTGGCCGGGTTTCCAGGCGAAGGAGATGCCGACCAGTTCGGCGTCGATGGGGTTGATGGCGGTAGTTTCTGTATCGAGCGCGAATTCAGGCTGGCGGGCCAGTTCGGCGGCAAGTTCAGCCAGGTTCTCGGGTGTATTGACCAGGCGGTAGTCGCCGCCTTCAGGCTGTGACAGCTCTGCGATCTCGGGCCGCGAGATCGCGGGAATAGCGGGCGCCGGCGTTGCGGACGACTGCTCGAAAAGACTGGATGCGGGGGCGTGGGACTGCGTCTGGGGTTTGGTGCCGGCAACGACGTCTGCCGCCGCTGGCGTTGTTGCATTCGCAGTGTCGTTTTTAGCGCGCGTTCCGGCAGGCAACTGGTCCAGCAACCGGCGAAAACCGAGTTCGCGGAAGATCGGCTCGGCGGCGGACCAGTTAATTCGCTCGCAGCGGGCTTGTTCCAGGTCAAATTCGACCGGCACGTCGCGCCGCAGGGTCATCAGTTGGCGCGAGATTTCCAAGCGCGGCGCGAACGCCAGCACGTTTTCGCGCTGCTTGGGCGTCAGTTCGTGTGCGTGAGCGATGACTTCCGCAGCCGAGCCGTATTTCTGAAGGAGCTTGGCGGCCGTCTTCGGGCCGATGCCGGCGACGCCCGGAACGTTGTCCACGTCATCGCCGATGAGCACCTGGGCGTCGATGGCCTGCTCCGGCGTCCAGCCCTTCAGCTCGGGCAGACGCTCGGCGGTGATGACCTCGTCTTTAAGCGGGTCGTAGAGGGCGACGTGCGGCGAGAGAATCTGGTCGAGGTCCTTATCGCGACTGACGGCGTAAAGCGTCAGGTCGGGCCCGGCCAGGCGGGCGGCCAGCGTGGCGATGATGTCGTCGGCCTCAAAGCCGGGCACGCGCAGGATCGGGATTCCGACGGCCTGAACGATGCCGATGATGCGATCCATCTGCACCGGCAGGTCTTCGGGAGAGAGCTGGCGCTGGGCCTTGTACTCGGGGTAAATTTGCGCGCGGAAGACCGTGCGATCGTCGACGTCCAAGGCCATGGCGAGGTAGTCGGGACGCCGGTCGCGCAGCAGGTTCAGCAACATCTGCGAGAACACGTGCGTGGCGCGCGTCGGCTCGCCACTGGGCGAACTCAGGTTGCCGAAGGGCGCGTAGTAGGCGCGGTAGATTTGCGAGTGGCCGTCGATGACGTATAGCGTTCTCGCCATGTCAAAAT